>CP066204.1:2082500-2098780 GCA_016237705.1 Aerococcaceae bacterium zg-252 | reverse complement strand
AAATAAAGAAAAAATAACAAAAGATATACACAGTTAATCCTAAAAATGTGCATAAACTGTGTATAAGTGTGCTGTTTGTGGATAAATTAATGTGGATATTCCCCATTGAACTACTTAGTTTAGGGAGAGAAATTCATTGTTTTTTTAGAGTTAAAGTGGTATTTAGTATTTGGGTTTAGCATTAACTTTGATTTTTTCAAGGATAAAATCTATATAACATCTTGACATTTTTGATAGACTTCATTAAAATGTTTTAAGTATTGACATAAGTGGATTTAGGAGGTGTCACAATGAAAAGAACTTATCAACCAAAAAAACGTACACGCAAAAAAGTACACGGATTCCGTAAACGTATGAGTACTAAAAATGGTCGCCGTGTGTTAAGAAAACGTCGTTTAAAAGGACGCGCTAAATTATCAGCATAATAATTGATTAGACTAGGGAAATCTCTAGTCTTTTTTTATTATTAAGGATTTATAGGATATTCACTCTACTATCCGAATGATAATCATTGAAAAAAGATTTAATTTTACCATGTTTTAGTTTATAATGTAAAAAGAATAATGAAGACATTAATGTTTTGTAATGAGGTAATTTATGAAAAAAGCATACAGAGTAAAAACTGAAAAAGATTTTCAGATTGCTTTCAAAAACGGTGTTTCCTTTGCGAACCGTCAAATTGTATTGTATATCTACCCTAAAAATAACCAAGCACATTTTCGGGTTGGTGTTTCAGTAGGAAAAAAAATTGGCAATGCCGTTGAAAGAAATCGAGTAAAGCGACTTCTACGTCATGCGATGATAGAAGTTGATGCAGAAATTGCTCAAGATTATGACTATTTATTGATTGCTCGACATGACATTAAAGGTAAAAATTTTGAACAAGTAAAACAGTCACTAATGCACGTCATGAGATTAGCATCAGTCGTGAAATAGTGATGTGTGAAATTTGGGAGGCATTATGAATAAATCAAAAAAATGGATACAACTTACATCATTAACTGGAATGGTTTTATTGTTAACTGCTTGTGGTAATGTCAATGCACCTATCACTTCAGAGAGTACTAACTTATGGGATCGCTACATTATTTATAGTTTATCTCAATTTATTGTTTGGTTATCAAATTTACTCGGTGGTAGTTACGCATTGGGGATTATTGTCTTTACTTTAATTATTAGGGGAGCCTTGATTCCTTTAACGAAGATGCAATTAAAATCTCAAAGACAAATGCAAGAGTTACAACCTGAATTAGATAAGTTAAAAGAAAAATATCCGAATCGTGATCGTGAATCAATGCGATTATTACAGGAAGAACAGCAATTGTTAATGGAAACAAGAGGTGTTAATCAATTTGCAGGTTGTTTACCTTTAGTGATTCAATTACCAGTTATGATGGCTTTATACCAAGCTATTGTTAGAACAGAAGTATTACGTCAAGGGCATTTTCTTTGGATGAATTTAGGAAAAGTAGATCCGTTCTTTATTTTGCCGATATTAGCGGCAGGATTAATGTTTGCGAATTCCTATTATACGATGCTATCTAATCCAAAACAAAATAGTCAGATGAAAGTATTCATGTATGTGATGCCGGTGGTTATCTTATTCATTTCAATGTCATTTCCAAGTGCTGTATCGCTATATTGGGTAATCTCTAATGCTGTGACATTAATTCAAACCTTTATGTATAATAACCCATTCAAAATTATTGCTGAGCGAAAAGCAAAAGAGCAACAAGAGAAAGAAAAAGAAAAGGCATTGCGTAAAGCACTGAAACGAACAAAAAGAAAATAGATAGGAGTATGAAGAGAATGGAACATAGTACAACAGTAAGAGCCGAAACGGTTGAAAAAGCAATTAAGATTGCTTTAACTAAGTTAAACATTACACGTGAAGAGGCACAAGTAAATGTCATCAGTGAGGGGAAAAAAGGATTATTTGGTTTTGGAAAACAAGATGCGATTGTAGAAGTGAGTACAAATCATAGAATGGATATTTCTGCTATTGACGAAGTAGTAAGCGAAGTAACCGATAATGAGCCAGAACTTGTAGAAGTAGTAGAACATGAAGAAAAAGAAGAAATTTCAGTTCAAGTTGAGACTGAAGATGTTTTAGTCAATGAAGTGCCAGTAGAAGAACATAATGATGCTAATGTTATCGAAATAGATGACCATGCGTCAGATAGTAATGCAGCAGAAGTTAGTCATGAATCAGTGGCTCGCTATTTAAAAGAAGTGATTCGTGCGTATGGAGCTGAAACTACAATTGAAGTAGAAAATACACGTAATCAAGTTATTTTCAATATTCAAACAGATAAGTCTGGTTTAATTATTGGAAAGCATGGGAAAATTATTAATGCGTTACAAGTATTGGCACAAGTAATGGTGCATCAATATGATCGTCGCCGTCAATCAATTATTTTAAATATTGGCGACTACCGTGATCGTCGTGCCAATGTATTGGAACAAATTGCAGAACGAACTGCTAAAGAAGTATTACGTACCAAACAATCTGTTGTCTTAGATCCTCTACCGAGTTATGAAAGAAAACAAATTCATGCTTATTTAAGTAAAGTGGATCATATTGAGACGCATTCAGAAGGTCGTGATCCAAATCGTTATTTAGTGGTTGAATATAAATCGTAATTTTTTTAAAGCTCACAAAATGCTAATTACATAAAATTTTGTGAGTTTTTTTGTTTTGTCTAGAGAAGTAATTGCATTCTAAAAGGTTTACAAGTATAATAAAAATTATTGTATAGACAAAAAATGCTCTCTAGAGCTAGAATAAGGAGGAAATATTATGTCACAATTCAAACAAGATGCACAAACATTGTTGAATTTAGTAGGTGGAACTGAAAATATTGCAGCTGTTACACATTGTGCGACACGTATGCGATTTGCTTTAGTCGACCCACAAAAAGCAAATGTCGAGGAAATTGAGAAATTAAGTTCGGTTAAAGGAACTTTTACTCAAGCCGGACAGTTTCAAGTCATTATCGGAAACGCAGTATCTGAATTTTATAAAGATTTTGCTGCTATTTCAGGTGTTACGCAAGCATCAAAAGATGATGTAAAAAAAGCAGCCGAAAAAAATCAAAATAAATTACAACAAGCAATGGCATTTTTAGCTGAAATTTTTGCACCTATCATTCCTGCTATTATTGTTGGTGGTTTGATTTTAGGTTTCCGTAATATTTTAGAAGGTGTCGGTTTCGAAGCATTGGGGCAAAGAGTGGTTGAAGGTATTGCTCAAGTGAATCCAGACGGCACTCCTATTTATAAGACAATTGTTGAAGTCAGTCAATTTTGGGCTGGAGTAAACCACTTCTTATGGCTGCCAGGTGAGGCAATTTTCCATTTCTTACCAGTTGGTATTGTGTGGGCAGTTACACGTCGTATGGGAACAACTCAAATTTTAGGGATTGTATTAGGTTTAACATTAGTTTCACCTCAATTATTAAATGCCTATGGTGCTGCTGGTGCCTTAGCAGACGGTACAGTTCCACAATGGGATTTTGGATTCTTTAAAGTAAACATGATTGGATACCAAGCACAAGTAATTCCTGCGATGTTAGCTGGTTTAACATTAGGATATTTGGAGAAATTCTGGAGACGCATTGTACCAGAAATGTTATCGATGATTTTAGTACCATTTTTAGCATTAGTACCGGCAGTTATTTTAGCCCATACGGTATTAGGACCAATCGGTTGGTGGTTAGGTAATATTATTTCAACGGTGGTATTAGCTGGATTAACTGGGCCGTTCAAATGGTTATTTGGAGCAATTTTTGGGGCATTATATTCACCATTAGTTATTACAGGATTACATCATATGACCAATGCAATTGATGCACAATTAATTGCGGATACTGCAACAAATACGACTGGATTATGGCCAATGATTGCTTTATCAAATATTGCACAAGGTTCTGCAGTAGTTGGATATTGGTGGTTAACACGTCACGATAAAGAGGAATCTCAAGTGACGATTCCGTCATTTGTTTCTGCATATTTAGGTGTAACTGAACCAGCAATGTTTGGTATTACTTTAAAATATGTTTATCCATTTGTAGCAGCGATGATTGGTTCAAGTATTGCCGGTTTCATTACGACAACTTTCAATGTTCAAGCTGTATCAATTGGTGTAGGAGGATTACCAGGATTTTTAGTTATTACAAAAGATTCAATGTTATTCTTTATGGTGGCAATGTTAGTTGCAATAGTAGTACCAATTATCTTGACAATCTTATTTAAGAAAATGAATTTATTTTCAGGTAAAAAAGCATAAATAAAATAAGGAATAGCCTATTTTATTCTTTTGTAACAATCGGGTATAAAGTAACAAAATGAGTTTGATACTTCATTTTGGCACTTTATGCCCAATATTTTTAACTTTTTCTAATATATAATGAAAGTGGTGTATGACTGTGACAGTACAAGAAAAAATTATCTATCAGCTTTATCCGAAATCATTTAAAGATACAACTGGAAATGGTATTGGCGATTTAGAAGGTGTGATTGAAAAAATGCCTTATTTGTCTGAACTTGGAATTAATATGATTTGGATGAATCCATTTTATCCATCTCCACAAAATGATAATGGTTATGATATTAGTGATTATACAGACATCGATTCTTTATTTGGTACAATGGAAACATTCGAACGCTTAGTAGCAGAAGGTCAAAAATATGGGATTGATATTATGTTAGATATGGTGTTTAATCATACGTCTACTGAACATCAATGGTTTAAAAAAGCATTAGCCGGCGATAAATATTATCAAGATTTTTATTATTTAAGACCAGCTAAATCGGACGGTAGTTTGCCGACAAATTGGGAATCAAAATTTGGAGGAGCAGCGTGGGCACCATTCGGCGATACTGATTTATATTATTTACATCTTTATGATGTGACACAGGCTGATTTAAATTGGCATAATGAAAATGTTCGAAAAGAATTACATAAAGTAGTCAGATTTTGGTTGGAAAAGGGAGTAAAAGGTTTCCGTTTTGATGTATTGAATGTTATCGGAAAAGATGAAGATTTAATTGATAGTCAAGCTCCAGGTTCATCACAGGAAAAATCATTATATACAGATACACCGATTGTGCATGAGTGGATTAATGAATTGAATCAGCAGACATTCGGCCTAAGAGAAGATATTGTCACAGTTGGCGAAATGTCTTCGACAACAATCGAAAATGGTATTCGCTATACTAATCCAGAAGAAAAAGAATTATCGATGATTTTCAGTTTTCATCATTTGAAAGTTGATTATGAAAATGGAGATAAGTGGAGTAATCCACCATTTAGATTTTTAGAATTGAAACAAATTTTAAATGATTGGCAACAAGGAATGTCGGACCATAATGGTTGGAATGCCTTATTCTTAAATAATCATGATCAACCACGTTCAAATAGTCGATTTGGTGATGTTGAGAATTATCCTTATGAAACACAAACCATGTTAGCAACGACTATTCAATTTTTAAGAGGAACACCTTTTATTTATCAAGGTGAAGAAATTGGCATGACCAATCCAAATTATGATAAGATGGACCAATACAATGATATTGAAACGCATAATAATTATAAATTAATGTTGGACAAAGGCTACTCTATTGAAAAAGCAATGGATATCATTCAATCTAAATCACGTGATAATAGTCGCACACCAATGCAATGGGATTCATCACTCAATGCTGGTTTTTCTAGTGGAACACCTTGGTTAGCTATTGCAGAAAATTATCAAGATGTGAATGTAAAACAAGATCAAGCAAAAGAGAAAAGTATCTTTAATTATTATCAACGATTAATAGCATTGCGTAAATCGGAGAAAGCGTTGATTGAGGGGACATATACTCCGTATTTGTTATCAAATGATAAAGTAATGGCTTATTTTAGAGAATATCAAAATGAGCGAATTTTGGTGATAAGTCATTTCTATGCAGGAGAGGTAACTATTGAATTACCGTCTGAATGGAGTAAGGCCACAAAACTAATTGGTAATGGTAATGCTAAGATAGAGAATCAGCACATTATTTTAAATTCTTATGAAACAATAGTCTTTAAATTTGAGGGATAATGCGATATAATTTGACCATACTTTTCAAGTGCTCATTACATAAAGGGTGAGCACTTGAAATTTATAGGCGTTTTACGTAAAATAAAACCAAGAAAAAGGTAAATTCGGCACTAATGAACGTATGAAATGTAGAGGGGAAAGAAGATGAAACAATCCATTTTATTAGTATTGGGATCAATATTGTTATTATGTGGTTGTCAAAAAGAACCGATGATTCGTTTAAGTGAAGCGAAACAATCTGAAATTAATGCGAAAATAAATCAAGATAAATTAAAAAATTCTGATGAATTAGCGACAGATGTTAATACTTCTTTTGATTCATCGACATTCACTGCATACGATGAATCGCAGTTATTTGAAGATATTTCTCAATTTCTTATTGCACAGACAAATCAATTGATAAAGCTAACGAATCAATCGCATTCTTTTTCGATGTATATGGACTATGTAGATGGAGGATTAGGTCTCATTCAAATGCGTGAAGTGAATGGGGATACAGTCAATAATAAATATTATTCATGGAATTCACAGCAGTTGATTCAATTAGCAAACGATAAAACATCGATGTTTCCAATCAATCATTTGAATGATGTTTCTGAAAATCCAATTACGGAAATGGTTCTATTACAGGCACCTTTGAAAAAAGGGACGTCTTGGCAAGCTGCTGACGGTGTTGAAGCAACGATTACGAATTTATACAAGGAAATTACATTAGCGACTGGAACATTTGAAGATGTTATTGAAGTAACATATAGTTCATCTGATTACGAGATTCATTATTATTACGCTAAAAATTATGGGGTAGTAGCAATTTGGCAAATTCCACTATCTGAGTCAGAACAACAACAATATTGGCAAGCTAGCGAGATTGTTGTCAATTCCAAAATAACGCAGACATTGGATATTTATCGCCCAGATGAAAATGATTTAGGAAAAGTAGTATTAGATAAGATTGACCTTTCTTGGCAAACAAATGATCAAATAACTACACTTTATACTCAACTATTCCAAACTTTAGGGTGGATAGCTGAAAATGTTCAAGTAAATGCTATTTCTTTAAATAATGATGTGTTAAATATTGATTTTTCATCAGGTGTCGTAGCTGCTATGAATCAGCATCCGGCGACAGAAGTCGGCGTTATTCCTGCCATGGTTCAAACACTTTCGAATCATTTTGGAGTAAAGAAAATTTTTCTATCGGTCAATGGTTTAGGATTACTACCAGATTCATTACCGTATCCTGACGGTGGTATTTGGATTGTAAATGAATGAAATAAAAAATAAAGATAATTGAAATGAAAAGGGGTTTAAAACGATGAATAAATTTGAACGAATCTATTTAGATATTGAAAAGAAAATTAAAACGGGTGAATTTCCTATTGGCTCACTGATTCCAAGTGAACATGATTTAGCTGAAACTTATGGTGTATCAAGAGAAACGATTCGTAAAGCACAAAAATTATTGTTAGAAAATGGCTTTATTCAAAAGAAACAAGGTCGTGGTTCAGTTGTGTTAGATTTTCATCGTTTTTCATTTCCAATTAGTGGGTTAGTAAGTCACAAAGAATTACAAGATGAACAAGGTATTCAATCTGAAACACAAATTATTTTAAATGATATTGAAGAAACACCTGCATTTTTAGTTGGTAAATTTGATATTGAAGAGGGCGAGAAGTTTATTCACTTAGTACGGACACGTTCTGTTAAAGGTGAAGTCATGATTGTAGATGAAGATTATATTCGTTGTAAATTTGTACCAAATATTCCACATTCTCAAGCATTACGTTCAATTTACCGTTATTTTGAAGAAGAATTAAACTTAGAAATTAGTTATGCGAATAAATACGGTGTGGCTGAAAAAGCTAATGAAATGGGAATAAATTTAATGAAATTAACGCCATTAGATTATGTTATCAATGTAAGTGGAGAAGTCTTTTTAGAAGATACTTCATTCTTCCAATATACAACGAGCTATCATCGTCTAGAGAAATTTAGTTTCTCAGAATTTGCACGTCGTCGTAAACGTGTTGGTCAATAGAAATTTTTATTGCAATTAATACTAGTGTTTTGGTATAATGCAATCGAAATGAATAAACAGCAGTCAAAGTGCTAATCACTCTTTTATATAAAGGGGTGGTTTAGGCACTTTTTTATTTTGAGTTAAGGAGGCAGAAATCATGTATCAAATGGACACGATTGTTGCGATTTCTACTGCATTAGGCGAGGGAGCAATTGGAATTGTACGTTTAAGTGGGCCAGAGGCTATAAAGTATGCAGCGAAAGTATTTAAAGGAAAAGACTTAGTTGAAGTACCAAGCCATACAATTCATTATGGACATATTGTTGACCCTAAATATGACACGATTATTGATGAAGTAATGGTAAGTGTTATGCGAGCACCACGTTCGTTTACGACAGAAGATGTTGTCGAAGTGAACTGTCATGGTGGTGTGGTTGCTGTACAACGTATTTTAGATTTATTTTTGCAAGTAGGTGCTCGATTAGCTGAGCCAGGAGAGTTTACCAAACGAGCATTTTTAAATGGACGGATTGATTTGTCACAAGCTGAAGCCGTAATGGATTTGATTCAAGCGAAAACAAGTCGAGCAATGACTGCATCAATGAATCAATTAAGAGGTAGTCTTTCCGGAAAAATTCGTCAACTCAGACATGAAATGCTCCAAACATTAGCTCAAGTTGAAGTGACGATTGATTATCCGGAATACGATGATGTAGAAGAAGTTTCACTACAATATTTACGTGAAACGTCATACTCGGTTAAAAAGCAAATTGAACAAATACTCCAACAAGCTCAGCAAGGAAAATTATTCCGTGAGGGGATTCAAACAGCGATTATTGGACGACCAAATGTTGGAAAATCAAGTCTTTTAAATCGTTTAACCGGTATTGAAAAAGCGATTGTCACCGATATTGAGGGAACAACACGAGATACGATTGAAGAATATGTTAATATTCGTGGTGTACCGTTAAAATTGATTGACACTGCTGGTATTCGTCAAACTGATGAAATTGTTGAACGTATTGGTGTCGATAAATCAAGACAAATGATTGAACAAGCAGATTTAATTATTTTATTATTAAATCAATCGGAAAGACTTCAAGAAACGGATATTGAGTTATTAACGACAACGAAAGATAAAACACGTATTATTTTATTAAATAAACAAGACTTGCCGGCACAGTTAGACCAAAATGTATTAGCACAATATACAGAACAAGATGAAGTGATTTACACATCAATGGCAACGGAAAATGGGATTGAACAATTAGAAACCGTCATTGAGCAAAAATTCTTCGCTGGACATTTACAATCAACAGATGTTAATTATTTATTAAATTCAAGACATACTGCTTTACTCTATCAAGCCATTGAGGCATTAGATGAAGTATTGGGAGCTATTGAGGCTTATATGCCAGTTGATTTAATTCAAATTGATTTTACAAAGGCTTGGGATTTATTAGGTGAAATTATCGGAGAAAGCGTACAAGACGAGTTATTGGATAAATTATTTAGCCAATTTTGCTTAGGAAAGTAGGAAGAAAATGAAGTTAGCAACGATTTGTTATATTGATAATGGCTCACAATTTTTATTGTTGCATCGCAATAAACGTCAGAATGATATTCATAAAGGCAAATGGGTCAGTGTTGGTGGAAAATTTGAACCTGGTGAAACACCTGAAGCGTGTGCTAAACGAGAGATTTTTGAAGAGACAGGTTTAATTGCTGAAAAAATGGAGTTATGTGGTTTTATTACCTTTCCAAATTTTACACAAGACGGAGAAGATTGGTATAGTTTTGTGTATCGAGTTACTGAATTTTCAGGTGAGTTACAAGCAGAATGTCATGAAGGCACTTTGTCTTGGGTAGACTATGATGAGATAAAAAATAAACCGACATGGGAAGGGGATTATATCTTTTTATCATGGGTATTAGAAAAATCACCATTTTTTTCAGCTAATTTTACCTATGAAGATGACCAGTTAATTGAGCATTTTGTTGAGTTTTATGACCATAAATAATCAATATTAGAGCTTATGAAGAGAATACAAGGAGGAAGACAATGCAAACGTTTGAAGCAGGACAATATGATGTAATTGTAGTTGGAGCCGGTCATGCCGGTTCTGAGGCAGCATTAGCAAGTGCTCGAATGGGGAGTCGAACATTATTATTAACATTAAATTTAGAAATGGTTGCCTTTATGCCATGTAATCCGTCGGTTGGTGGGCCGGCTAAAGGGGTTGTTGTACGTGAAATTGATGCCCTAGGTGGTGAAATGGGTAAAAATATTGATAAAACATATATTCAAATGCGTTTACTCAATACAGGAAAAGGGCCAGCAGTGCAAGCATTGAGAGCACAGGCTGATAAACATTTATACGCACAATCGATGAAACAAGTACTTGAAAATACTGATAATTTGGATTTAAAACAAGGTTTAGTGAATGAATTAATTGTTGAAGATGGTGTTTGTAAAGGTGTTATTACACAAACAGGTGCGATTTATCGCTCAAAAGCTGTTGTATTGACAGCAGGGACTTCATCACGAGGCAAGATAATTATTGGAGAGTTGAGTTATTCATCAGGGCCTAATAATACATTGCCGTCTATTAAGTTATCTGAAAACCTGTTGGCTTTAGGATTTGAATTAGTACGATTTAAAACAGGTACACCACCACGAATTCATCGTGATACTATTGATTTTGAATTGACCGAAATACAACCAGGAGATGAATCACCGAATCATTTTTCTTTTATGACACCAGATGAAGATTATAAAGAAGAAAGTGTTCCTTGTTGGTTGACGCATACAAATGAGTCCACTCATGAAATTATTCAAGCTAACTTGCATCGAGCACCTATGTTTAGTGGCATGGTAGAAGGGGTCGGTGCACGTTATTGTCCGTCAATTGAAGATAAAATTGTCCGATTCAGTGATAAGCCACGACATCAAATATTTATTGAACCAGAGGCATTGTCGACAGATGAGATGTATGTTCAAGGATTATCGACTTCGATGCCTGAAGATGTGCAATTAGCCATGATTCGTTCGATTAAAGGTATGGAACGAGCAGAATTAATGCGACCTGGATATGCGATTGAATACGATGTTGTCATTCCACACCAATTACGTTTATCACTTGAAACAAAATTAGTGAGTGGGCTATTTACTGCGGGGCAGATGAATGGGACAAGTGGTTATGAAGAAGCAGCTGGACAAGGTTTAATTGCTGGTATCAATGCTGCATTGAAAGCTCAAGGTAAAGAACCATTTGTTATGAAACGTAGTGAGGGCTATATCGGTGTTATGATTGATGACTTAGTAACCAAAGGGACGACAGAGCCTTATCGTTTATTGACATCACGAGCAGAATATCGCTTGTTGTTGCGTCATGATAATGCTGATTTACGTTTGACGGAGTTAGGCTATCAATTAGGATTAGTTGATGAGGAACGTTATGCACAATTTAAATTAAAACAACAGTTAGTTAGTGAAGAAATTGAACGATTAACTGCCATTCGTCTAACACCAAAAACTAAAGGATTGATTGACTACTTAGATGGTATTCAGTCAACACATTTAAAAGACGGTATTTTAGCGATTGATTTGTTAAAAAGACCGGAAGTGAAATATCAAGAATTAGTACAATTAATTCCACGTGAACAAGGTAATTTAGAACGTCAAGTAGCTGAGCAAGTTGAGATTCAGACAAAATATGAAGGCTATATCAATAAAGCCATTCAACGTGTCGAAAAAATGAAAGCAATGGAAGAAAAAGCGATACCGGCAAATATTGATTATGATGCGATTGATAGTTTGGCGACAGAAGCAAAAGACCGTTTGAAAAAAATTCAGCCTACGACATTGGGGCAAGCGAGTCGTGTGAGTGGTGTTAATCCAGCAGATATTGCGGTATTAACAGTTTACATTCAACAAGGGAAGATAGCACGAGTTGAATCAACTCAAAGTCATGATTAATTGTTAAAATTTTAAGGGCTAGGCAAAGAGTTAAGAATGCTAACTTTTTGTCTAGCCCAATTTTTGTATGACAAAGATTAGTTTGTTACATTAAGATAATGCAAGGCAATTTTTAATAATGCATGACTACCATATTTTAAGACTGCTTCATTAGGATTAAATCGTGCATTATGTAATGGATAATAGTGTTCTAAATTTTCACTACAACCTACAACTAAAAAGGTTGCTGGTACTCTATCAGAGAAACTTGCAAAGTCTTCACCGACCATTTTGAAGTGAACGGTTGATACAAGACCATCAGGAAACACATCATTCATTAATTGACGTGCGATTTCAGCTTTTTCTGGGTCATTATATACTGGAGTGGCTGGACATTGATATTGAATGCTTGTTTTAACTTGATACATCGTTTCAATTGCTTGTGTGAACTGACGGATACGTTGTTGAATATGGTCTTTATCTTCTGAAAAATGTGTCCGAACTGTTCCTTTTATCGTACATTGGTCAGGAATAACAGCAGGTGCTTCTCCAGCTTGCATTGAACAAATCTGTATCACATGTGGGTGAAGTGGATTAATTTCTTTATTCAAATCATGAATGAGTTGATAGAGATGAACACCTGCCCGTAAAGGATCGATTGAGGCAAAAGGTAGGCTACCATGACCACCACGTCCATTTAATTGAATCGTAAAAAATTCTGGATAAGCACTAATAGGACCGTCTTCAATGGCAGCTGTACCTAATTTTAAATGTGGCTCGATATGTAAACCAATAGCATAATCTACTGTTGGATTTTCCATAATGCCGTCAGCAATCATTGAATTAGCACCATTATGTCCTTCTTCAGCAGGTTGAAATACCAGTTTAACATTACCATGTAGGGAAGATTGATAATGCAGTAAGATTTTAGCAATGCCTAATAAATTAGCCGTATGAATATCGTGTCCACAAGCATGCATAATATTGGTATTTTCAGACGCAAAGGGCAAATCTGTTAACTCTTGAATGGGAAGAGCGTCCATATCTGCACGAATTAATAAAGTAGGGCCTGAAGAAGCACCGTTAATTAATCCTACTACACCATGACCACCGATATTTGTCTGATGAGGAATCCCTAATTTTGTTAATTGTGTGGAAACATAATGTGCTGTTTCTTTTTCATATAAAGATAATTCTGGGTGCTGGTGTAAATATCTGCGATGAGCAACAATTTCATCATAGTACTGTTCAATATATTGTTTTAATTGATTCATCTTAAACACTCCTCAGTATATTGGTTATATTAGTATAACATTATCTAGGTACTAGATTAAGTAATTGAAGTGTAAAAATTAATCTTTTCGCTACTTCAATTAGTCAATTATTTAATGTAAAATAGACAAAGTACGATGAAAGAATATTTGGAGGAATAAAATGAAAATAGTCATTGTCGGAGGCGGGAAAGTTGGAGAAAAACTTTGTGCCGAATTATCACATGAGCATAATGATATTTTATTAATTGAAAAAGATGAAGAAAAGCTTGATCAGTTAATGAATAAATTTGATATAACTGGTATCGTTGGAAATGGTGCGAGTATTGAAATTCAACAAGAAATTGGCGTTGATACGGCTGATGTATTTATTGCAGTAACCGAAATGGACGAAATTAATCTCATTTCGTCAGTTTTAGCAAAAAATTTAGGGGCAACTTATACCGTTGCACGGGTAAGAAATCCAGAATATTCAAATCATCAAAGTGTATTAAAAGAAAGTCTCGGCCTTTCTCTGATTATTAATCCTGAATTATCAGCTGCTCGAGATATTGTTCGAGTATTAAAATATCCGTCTGCTTTAAGTGCAGAATCATTTGCTGCTGATAGAGTAAATTTAGTGGAAGTAGAAATTAATGAAGATTCAAAACTAGTTGGTGTTGATTTACGGGAATTTCGTCAAAAATTTGGTTCGATATTAGTTTGTATGAGTATTCGAAATGATGAAGCGATAATTCCTAGTGGGAATTATCAAATTCAAGCGAATGATCGTATTTTTATTACCGGTGAAGCAACCGATATGATGCGTTTCTTTAAAGTAATTGGAAACAATGAAAAATCGATTCGCTCTACTTTAATTATTGGTGGTGGTAGAATTGCCTACTATGTATTGAAAGCATTGAAGCAAAGTAAAATTAAAGCTACAGTAATTGAGTTAGATAGAGAAAGAGCACAATATTTGAGTGAAGAATTTCCTAATGCCACCGTTATTCATGCTGACGGTTCGGATCATGAAATTTTAGAAGAGTATGGATTAGAAGATTTTGATTCATTTATGTCATTGACAGGGGTAGATGAAGAAAATCTAGTAATGTCAGTATTTGCAAGACACAATGGTGTAAAAAAAGTCATTACGAAAATGAGTCGAGTTGAAATATTAAAAATATTAACTTCTGTACCATTACGCACGATTATCACGCCTAAGCAAATAGTCGCAAATGAAATCATTCAGTTTGTCAGAGCAAGAGCGAATATACAAGGTTCTAATGTTGAAGCATTATATCGCTTAGCTGATAATCAAGTAGAAGTATTACAATTTAGAGTAACACGCAATAGTAAAGTATGTAATATTCCATTATTCCAATTAAAAATCAAGCCGAATGTCCTAATCGCTTATATTATGCGTGGGCAGGAATTGATTTTCCCAAATGGTAATGACCAATTAATGCCACATGACCGTGTCCTTGTTGTAACTACAGCTAGAATGTTTGAAGATTTAGAAGATATTTTGATGCAGTAGGAGGAAAGTATTGAAACGAACGATTGTTGCCTATTTATTAGGTAAAATATTATTAGTAGAGTCATTACTATTGTTGCTACCAGTAATAGTTGGTTTGATATATCGAGAACCAATAGAACAGATTAGCAGTTATTTATTTGTTTCTGCTTTACTCGGTGGTTTTGCATTTTTAGCTGGGAAATTAAATCCTAAAAAAATTAAGCTATATTCAAGAGACGGTATGGTAATAGTAGCATTAGGCTGGATAGCACTGTCGTTTTTTGGTGCATTGCCATTAGTATTGACCAAAGAAATACCAAATATATTTGACGCATTTTTTGAAATTTCAAGTGGCTTTACTACAACTGGGTCAAGTATTTTGCCCACATTATCACCATTAAAACATTCTTCACTATTTTGGAGAAGTTTCACCCACTTTGTTGGAGGAATGGGATTTCTAGTATTTACATTAGCAGTATTACCTAACACTTCAGAATATATTCAACTGATGAGAGCTGAGGTGCCTGGCCCTACTTTTGGGAAATTAGTAGCAAAATTAAGTGGAACTGCAAGAATATTATATGGATTATATATTATTATGACTGCGATTTTAGTCATGATTTTAGTCATTGTAAAAGTTCCAGTATTTGATGCCTTTTTACTAGCCTTTGGGACAGCAGGAACGGGTGGATTTGCTATTAATGATCAAGGTTTTTCAATCTATCAAAATCAACAACTGGTAGAGTGGATTATTGCGATAGGTATGCTATTATTTGGGATAAATTTCAATATTTATTACTTGTCGATATTAGGGTATTTTAAAGAAATTATAAAAAATGACGAGGAATTAAAATTTTATCTATTAATTGTTATTACTGCAACGACACTAATTACAGTAAATATTATTCATTATTATGACAATTTCAGTCAATTAATACGAGAAGTATTCTTTACAGTAAGTTCTATTATTACGACTACCGGTTATTCCGTCAATGATTTCACAAAATGGCCGATATTTTCACAAACCATTTTAGTATTATTAATGTTTATTGGGGGATGTGCTGGCTCAACAGCAGGTGGAATTAAAGTCATTAGAATTATCATCTATATTAAAGAATCGATTGCTGAAATAAAAAAATCAGCTCAAAGTGGAAGAGTGGTAGTTCCCAAAATATCAGAAAAACCACTGAGAAAATCAATAGAAAGTCAAGTTTCGCACTATTTAATGGTTTACATTGCGATATTTATTATCATATTACTTTCTGTATCTATTGAAGTTGATGATTTTACAACAGCCTTTACTGCCGTTGCAGCTACCTTTAATAATATAGGGCCGGGATTATCAAAAGTTGGACCAATGGAAAATTTTAGTATTTTTTCAAATTGGAACAAATTTGTGTTAAGTATAGGAATGATTGCAGGAAGATTGGAAATATATCCAATGATT
>CP066204.1:1885000-2077500 GCA_016237705.1 Aerococcaceae bacterium zg-252 | reverse complement strand
CCTCGATGTCGGCTCATCGCATCCTGGGGCTGAAGTCGGTCCCAAGGGTTGGGCTGTTCGCCCATTAAAGCGGTACGCGAGCTGGGTTCAGAACGTCGTGAGACAGTTCGGTCCCTATCCGTCGCGGGCGTAGGAAATTTGAGAAGAGCTATCCTTAGTACGAGAGGACCGGGATGGACGCACCGCTGGTGTACCAGTTGTTCCGCCAGGAGCATCGCTGGGTAGCTATGTGTGGGAAGGATAAGCGCTGAAAGCATCTAAGCGCGAAGCCAGCTTCAAGATGAGATTTCCCATTCTTAGGAAGTAAGACCCCTGAAAGACGAACAGGTAGATAGGCTAGAAGTGGAAGTGTTGTGAGACATGGAGCGGACTAGTACTAATCGGTCGAGGACTTAACCAAGAGATTGATTGGGAGTTTGGAAGGTTATTCAGTTTTGAGTGAGCTTGGAGACAAGATTACTTAAGAGACAAGACGAATTCTCTGTGTGGTGACGATGGCAAGAAGGACACACCTGTACCCATGCCGAACACAGCAGTTAAGCTTCTTAGCGCCGATGGTAGTTGGACTTTTGGTCCTGTGAGAGTAGGACGTTGCCATGCAGGAGAAGTCGTTAGTGTCATTCCGCAATAGCTCAGCTGGCAGAGCGCATGACTGTTAATCATGATGTCGTAGGTTCGAGCCCTACTTGCGGAGTGTTTTTAATATAAGGGAAGAAAATTGAGGAGAGTTGTCCGAGAGGCCGAAGGAGCATGATTGGAAATCATGTAGGCGAGCAATTGTCTCAAGGGTTCGAATCCCTTACTCTCCGTAAGTGGAGAGAAGAATAAGAAGAAGGTCCGTTGGTCAAGTGGTTAAGACACCGCCCTTTCACGGCGGTAACACGGGTTCGAATCCCGTACGGATCATAGAAAAGTGAATAACATTGGAGGTTTAGCTCAGCTGGGAGAGCACCTGCCTTACAAGCAGGGGGTCAGCGGTTCGAACCCGTTAACCTCCATATATGGTTCCGTGGTGTAGGGGTTAACATGCCTGCCTGTCACGCAGGAGATCGCGGGTTCAAATCCCGTCGGGACCGTAGAAAGGCTTGGTAGCTCAGTTGGTAGAGCATTTGATTGAAGCTCAAAGTGTCGGCGGTTCGATTCCGTCCCAAGCCATTGGAGGGATAGCGAAGTGGCTAAACGCGGCGGACTGTAAATCCGCTCCTTAGGGTTCGGCAGTTCGAATCTGCCTCCCTCCATAATTTAGATTGCGAGCGGGCAAGATAGAGGAATAGGGACATAGTTTAACGGTAGAACAACGGTCTCCAAAACCGTTAGTGTGGGTTCGATTCCTACTGTCCCTGTAGAAAGATGGCGATCGTGGCGAAGTGGTTAACGCATCGGTTTGTGGCACCGACATTCGGGGGTTCGATTCCCCTCGTTCGCCTATAAAATGAGTGGGGTATAGCCAAGCGGTAAGGCAACGGACTTTGACTCCGTCACTCGTTGGTTCGAATCCAGCTACCCCAGTAGAATAGAAAATGGCGGTATAGCCAAGTGGTAAGGCATGGGTCTGCAAAACCTCGATCACCGGTTCAAATCCGGTTACCGCCTTTACCTATTTGCCGGCGTGGCGGAATTGGCAGACGCGCTGGACTCAAAATCCAGTGCCCTCACGGGCGTGTCGGTTCGACCCCGACCGCCGGTATTTTTTTGGTGATGAAACGTTGGTTTCATCATTTTTTTTGATTTTCTTTAATAAGTGACCACTGAATGCTGTCATTGTATAAGGTTCTGTTTCCAATATTTTTAAGATGTTTGTTTACACATTAATTGTTGGAATTCCGTAAAAGCTATCATTAAATAAGAAAATTAATGCTTTGTTCTATTATTCGAGCAAAAGTTAAATTCGACATTCTGAATAGTAGACGATATAATTGTATTATCTAGTAAAGTAATTAGCTATGGCAGTTAAACAGAATATGTAAGTGAAAAAATTTTTAATGCAGATAGCTTAATGCAATAAAAGGGGTGTTGTTAATGCAATCAATTGTACGCATATTACAAAAATTTACACAGTACCATGGACAAAAATATATTGCCCCTCAAAAAGCAGGAGATGATGAAGATTACATGTTGCAATTTAAGCAAGATGGTGGGGCTGCACGAAAATCTTTTCAAAACTTAATTCAAAATATTGAGCAACAAGGTTTACCATTAAAAGCGCAACGAACTAGTAATTGGATGAATCAAGCACAAATAGCACGCGCTTATTTTTATTGTTTTTTCCGACATGCTGAAGATATTCCTAGTCAACCAGGAATGGCATTGCGATTATTACAAGACGGCGATAGTCTAGGAATTACATGGGAAGTCAGTGTATTAGAGCGAACGCTCAGTCAAGAAAGTTTGCCCCAATTACATCGGGCACTCAGCGTACCGATTTCTGAACCTAGTTATTACTTAGTCTATCAAAATGGAATTGAAATGATATATGCAGGAACGGAATCTAATCGTGTTCAGCTGCAGCAGCTAGTAGAAACTAATGTGGTTCGTAAAGTATTGATAAAAGAAAAGATTGGTGACTTAACATCATTTCAAAATGAAGATGAATTTATTAAGGCTGTGATAACTGTTTTTGAAAGATTGTACCCCTATTATTTAGCAACAAAAGAATAAAGTAAAAAAAACCGATAGCTGCTCATTCATGATGTGCAGTCATCGGGTGTGTTTGTTGGAACCATTTATTTAAGCGAAAATTGATTAATCCAAAAAATTCGTTTTCTGTACCGTCTTCTTCTATAGGTAAATCATTAGTCATAATAACTAGTGCGTATGCCGTTTGACCATTTTGGTAATAAAGTCCAATGTCATGGAAATATTCATCGAGATGACCATATTTTGCTGCCATATCGTTGTTAACGTAGTGTTTCATCAGCCAGGTATCTTGAGAATGCATCATAATATCGATAATTTCATCGTAAATATCTGATGAACCGACTTGAATAAGAATTCCCTCTAGCACTTGTGCATTAACCATATTAAATTCATAAAGTGATTCATCTTCTATATTAGTACCACTAAATAATAATAAATCTTCGTGATAATTCCCAAAGTTTGTATAATAATAATCAGTTAATAAATTCCATGCAGTATTATCAGAGTAATGGAGCATTTCGTAAATTAAATCTGAAAGTAGATAGCTCTCTTGAATATCACCGTTTGTAATATTGCCAGCACCCTCTTCGAAGAGTGATTCATTATACGGAATTTCAGTATCGTAAGTTAGGATTCCCTCGTTGATTAAATTAGCATACAATGCGGCTGTTCCAACTTTTGATGCGCTGGCAGCTAGCATAGGTTGCCATTCATTCAGATAGTAATGTTTTTGATTTAAAAAATCATAGTAAGCGATGGAAACGTTATTTGTAGTGTAGCCGAATTCTTCTATCGTTTCATAAATAATTTGTTCAAAACTTTTTCCACGGACAGAATATTGTGTGTCGATTTCTTCTGCTTGAATTGATTGAGCTGAGAATAAAGTAATTATTATTATATTTATCGAGATTAATAGTTTAAATAAGCGGCGTGTCATTCAATATCCTCCAAAAAGATGATGTAACTATTTTATTTTTTTATTAGCCATTTGAAGATTATAACATAAATATTTTAAATGAACAGTAGTATTAATTGATGGTTCTATAAAAATCAAGTGTATTTTACAACTTTTGGGTTTATATTTTTAAGTAGAGATGCAAAATGCTTTTCAAACGAATCGTTTTATTATATAATGGTCAAAGAAAGTCAATGTTAAACAACTAAAAACGTAAGCGAGAAATTTACTGAATTAGATGCTAAGTCAATCCAAGCGAATCAGAAAGGAGGTAACAGAATGACGCAAAGAAATATGACGGAAATCATCGAAGCGTATTTAAAGAGTTTTTTAAAGAATCAAGAACATCTTGAAATTAAGCGTAGTGACATTGCGGAACATTTTGATTGCGTGCCTTCACAAATTAATTATGTTATTAATACTCGATTTACTCAAGAACACGGTTATGCTGTTGAAAGTAAGCGAGGTGGCGGTGGTTATATCCGTATTTTAAAAATTCATCTAGCAGATGAAGTAGAGCAGATTGATCAAATGATTGAACTTGTGGGAGACCAGATTAGTCAACGTAATGGTATCAATATGATTGAAACATTAATCGAACGCAATATCATTACTAAGCGTGAAGCAACATTGATTTTATCAGTAATTGAAAAATCAGTGCTCCACACTATTAGTGAGCAAGAACAATACGCAAGAGCGCAATTGTTAAAAACATTCCTTTACCAATTACGCTATACATATAATTAAATGAGGTGACAATATGTTTGAAGAATTATTTACAAATAGTGCTCGGCAAGTAATGATTTTTGCTGCTGAACAAGCCTATTATATGCGACATCAAGCAGTGGGCTCTGAGCACATTTTATTAGGACTGGCTAAAGAAGAAACAGGGATTGCGGGAAAAGCGTTACGTGAACATGGTGCGACTTACAATGCTTTAATCGCAGAATTAGAAGCGATTCATGGAAAATTTGCTCCGCCAAGAATGATGGGAGAACAAGTGATTCCGTATTCTCCAAGAGCCAAAAAAGTGATTATGAATGCATCTAATGATGCAAAACGTTTAGGGGCACCAAAAGTTGGTACTGAGCATTTATTGCTAGGAATTTTAAAAGAAGAAATCTTAGCGGTGGTATTACTTCGTAATCTTGAGATTGATTTTGATGCATTACGACGTACGGTATACGAGTTAATTGGCGCTACTGACGGTGAGGGGGATGATACAAAAAATCGTCGTCAAACTCGCAGTGGTAGAAATAATCGTAATCAAAATAATCAAGCAACAACAAGTCCAACCTTAGATTCAGTGGCACGTGACTTAACAGATTTAGCACGTCGTGGACAATTAGATCCAGTGATTGGTCGGGAACAAGAAGTACATCGAATTGTTCAAATTATTAGTAGACGAACTAAGAATAATCCAGTTTTAGTTGGGGAACCGGGTGTAGGTAAAACGGCTTTAGCCGAAGGTTTAGCACAGCGTATTATAGCAAGAGATGTACCAGAAGATATTGCTAATAAACGTTTGATGATGTTAGATATGGGTGCTTTAGTTGCAGGTACAAAATATCGTGGTGAGTTTGAAGAACGAATGAAAAAAATCATTGAAGAGATGTCTGATAGTGGCAATATTATTCTCTTTATTGATGAATTACATACTTTGATTGGTGCCGGTGGTGCTGAGGGTGCGATTGATGCCTCTAATATTTTAAAACCAGCGTTGGCTCGTGGTGAAATCCAAGTGATTGGGGCGACTACTTTAAATGAGTATCAAAAATATATTGAAAAAGATGCTGCATTAGAACGTCGTTTTTCAAAAGTGCAAATTGATGAACCGTCAATTGAAGAATCAATTGCGATTATTGAAGGGTTAAAAGGAAAATATGAAGAACATCATACGGTTGAAATTCCAACAGAAGCAGTAGAAGCAGCTGTAAAATTAAGTGCACGATACATGACTGCAAGACGATTACCAGATAAAGCTGTTGATTTAATTGATGAAGCAGCCGCTCGAGTACGGATTGATGCAGCTGGTGAAATAACGACGGTTTCTGTTGATACATTGGAACAGCAATTAGTGGAGTTATCAAGCGAAAAAGAACAAGCCATTTTAGCTAGAGATTTCGATAAGGCATCTGAATTACGACAAAAAGAAGTGCAATTGGAAACACAATTAGCAGAAATGGATCAACAAGAAACACAACCACAGACTAAGGCAGTTTTAACTGTAACAAGTCATGATGTGGCTGAAGTTGTGGCACAAGCAACAGGTGTGCCTGTTCAACAAATGGAAACATCAGAATCGCAACGTCTAGTGAATTTAGAAGCAGTATTACATGAGCGTGTCATCGGTCAAGATGAAGCTGTAAAATCGGTATCACGTGCTATTCGCCGAGCTAGAAGTGGTTTGAAATCACCTAAACGTCCAATTGGGTCATTCCTATTCTTAGGCCCTACTGGTGTTGGTAAGACAGAATTGGCGAAAACATTAGCTGATGTCATGTTCGGTAGCGAAGAAAATATGATTCGAGTGGATATGTCTGAATATATGGAGAAACATAGTGTGTCACGTTTGGTAGGTTCACCACCAGGCTATGTGGGCTATGATGAGGCAGGTCAATTAACAGAAAAAATCCGTCAAAAACCATATAGTGTGATTTTACTTGATGAGGTGGAAAAGGCACACCCGGATGTCTTTAATATTTTACTGCAAGTATTTGATGATGGACATTTAACTGACGGTAAGGGTCGTAAAGTTGACTTTAGAAATACGATTATTATTATGACATCTAATTTAGGGGCAACAGCATTGCGTGACGAGAAATCAGTTGGGTTTGGTGCAGTTGCTGTAACTGAAAATCATCAAGCTATGGAACGGAAGATTCGTGAAGAATTGAAACGTGCGTTTAGACCAGAGTTTTTAAATCGTATTGATGAAACGATTGTCTTCCATTCATTAACAAAAGATAATATTCGAGAAATTGTTAAATTACATACAGCTGATATTGTAAAACGTTTAGAAGACTTGGATATTCAAGCACGTATTACGGATACGGCAGTGGATATTATTGCTGAAGCAGGATTTGATCCCGAATACGGAGCAAGACCGATTCGTCGTGCGATTCAAAAACAAATTGAAGATGAATTGAGTGAACTAATTTTAAATGGAAATATTCAAAATGGTGACCAAATTACTATTGGTGGTCGTGGAGGTAGTATTAATATTTCTAATCGTACTAAGAATTAATGCCTACAAGCAGAATGAAAGCTTTCTCAACTTAGATGTGTTATACTATTAATAGAGAAGTTGTACTAGAATAAATAACGAATACTTAATTATTAGGAGGAATAAACATGTCAAAAAATTGTTTTGGGAGAGTATTATTGGGAGCTGCAGTTGCAGTAGCCGGTGTATCACTGTATTTATACATTGATGAAAATGCACGTACAAAAGTAGAAAGCATTTTAAATCGTGAAAAAGCTAAATCATTTATTCGTCAAAATTTGAAAGGGTCGCAAGGGTTAATTGATGCGATTGATAAATTATCGGATACAGAATTGAATACGGTAATGAAATTAATGGACGAAACTGAAAAGACTGCGAATAAAGTAGCGGGACAAGTAGGTTCTGTGATGAATCAAGTGGTTGATCGTGCAAAAGAATTAGGTACTGATGTAGCTGATAGAGTGTCAGACTGGATTCAATAATAGATAATATGATAAAACGGACATTCGCCGATAAAGTGAATGTCCGTTATTTTTGCTGTTAGAGCGACTTGTTTTTGACAATATCAATGAGTTGTTGGTTGAAAGCTGCTTGTTCTGGAGAAAGTGTAGCCTCATTATTAATAATAAGGCTAGTATAACTGATTGGTGCATTTTTAACAGGTATTGAAATAATCTTATCATTCGATAAAATGGTATTTTCTGTTAATAAAGCGAGTCGTCTTCCAGATTCGACTTGTTCGATGACTTCATATAGATTATCTGTATATTGAACAGTCTCCATAGGGAGTTTATGTTGTGTTGCCCATTGATAAAATAAACGTTCATGTACTGTTCCAGGTTTGAGCGAGATGAATGATTCATTCATTAATTCTACGATTGATAATTCACGATAATTTGCTAAATAGTGATTTTTAGACACACATAATTGGATAGGTGCGTGAGAAATAGGATAAGAATCAATCCATTGTTGAGCAAATTTTTCGTGTTCGTGAATCGTAATGGCGATAGGGAAAGTTTTTGCTCTTAGAGATTCAATCAATTCATCAGCTGTATTTTCCTCAATCAAACTTAATTGATAGTCAGTTCCTTTAATATGTGCAAATAATTTAGGTAAATAATGTGAGCCGATAATTGAAATTAATCCTAATTGGACAGATTCAGGTACGGTTTCGCTCATTTCTTGTTTTGTTTGTTTAAATAAGTTTAGCATATCAATGGTGCGATGATACAAAGTTCTACCAGATGCTGTTAAACGAATATTTTTAGCAGAACGTTCTCGCTGAATGAGTTTGGTTTCAAATTCTTCTTCTAGGCGTTTTAATGCAATGGATATAGACGGCTGCGATACAAAGAAATGTTCTGCCGTTTTTGTGAAACTTAAACTTTCAGCTAAATATTTGAAATATTCCAAATCACGTAAGTTCATGATTGCCTCCAAGTAAATAATTGATGTAGTGAGTTTTATTTATTATAGCTGTCAAGGCATTAAAAATAAAGTCTTAAAACAAGCAAAGATAGCATATAACTAAGTCAGGTAAGTGTTGTAACTGCATACCTGTTTCTTTATAAAATTTTTGTAAACGATATGTTAATGTATTACGGTGAATATAGAGTTGTTCGGCAGCTTGTGATAAGTTGCCCTGATGCTCGAAAAGAGCTTGGATTAAGCTACTATATTCATTATTTTGTCGAATAATTTGTTGTAAGGGTTGCAATAATTCATTGTGTTGTAAAGTATTGCGACCAATTTGTCGAATGAGAATAGGGGTTAACGTTTCAAATCGAACACTCGCATCGTGGCGAAAAGTGTGTTCAACCAATGCTAATTCATGTTGATACTGAATAGGCAAATTCAATGATAGCGGATGAGTATATCCAATAATGACTCGAGTTGAGGTATCAAAGTCCGTATCTAAAGTTTGAATTAATGCATGAAGTAATTCGACATCTAAATCTTCTACGGATTTAATTTTTAATAGAATTGTAAAGCGTCTCAATGCGATTGGAAACCATTCGATTACTGCTGGAAAGGCCTCTTTAAATGTTGATAGCCATAAATCAAGGTTATCATCATGTTTAGTATGTCTAAACTCAATATGCAGCACTTGTAGATTGCCGGTAATAATCGGTATATTTTGAGAGCTTTGCTCTAAAAATTTTTGCCAATGAGATTTTGGTTTCGTATTAGGTTGTTTCTCCACCAACAATGAAAGGAGTGTTAACTCTTTTGTTGGTATATCCTCTTTAGGAATGGCAATTATTTGTTTCTTAATATGTAAAATGTGGTGGGTAGCAATAAGTGAATCAAGGTTATCAGGATTGATGAGTGCTTGTGGATATAATTGTTGAATAGTTTGAATCACTGTGATGCCTCCTTGAAAAATTTACACTCTTAGTGTACCATATTTGACGTTGATTACCTAGTATAGCAACTGGATTAAACATAAAATAATAAATGGAGTGCAAGTAAACTTGAATAAAGGAGGCGAAATAATGAATATGTCAGATTCTGAACGTTTAAACCATGAGAAATGGATGCGTTTAGCCTTAGCACAAGCAGCTATTGCACAAGAATTAGGAGAAGTGCCGATTGGAGCGATTATTGTCAAAGATGAAAAAGTGATTGCAAAAGCACATAATTTACGAGAATTAACCCATAGTGCTACTGCTCATGCAGAATTACTAGCGATTAATGAAGCAAATCAGTTGCAAGAGCAATGGCGATTAGAAGGTGCTACTTTATATGTTACATTGGAGCCATGTCCAATGTGTGCTGGAGCTATTATTTTATCTCGTATTCAAACGGTTGTTTTTGGAGCGAGAGATGCAAAAGCTGGCTGTGTGGGAAGTTTAATGAATTTAATCGAAGATTCACGTTTCAATCATAATGCTCAAGTGATTGAAGGAATTTTGGCTGATGAATGTGGTCAAAGATTAAGTGCTTTTTTTAAAGGATTACGAGAAAAACGAAAACAAGAGAAACTTATGCACAACTCTGTGGATAACTCACAATAATTGTGGATAACTTGTTTCGTAAAAATGCTAGGTACACCACTAGCATTTTTGTGAAACTTATGCTAATATAGAGGTAAGGCAATGGTGGCGTCACGAATCGAGTCAGGACCGGAAGGTAGCAGCTATAAGTGACAAAGTCATGTGCCTTTTTTGTATGTTTAAAGCACTGAATGAATTTTATTTACTTATTGGTATATTAGAATATAAGTGTAAACATTGATGTGATATAATGAAGTAAATAGATAGAGGAGGGCAATATCTTGAGTTACCAAGCTTTATACCGTGTTTGGCGTCCACAGTCATTTGATGAATTAGTTGGACAACCGATGATAGCAGAAACATTGAAAAATGCTGTTAAATATGATCAATTGAGTCATGCATATTTGTTTACAGGGCCAAGAGGTACAGGTAAAACAAGTGTGGCTAAAATATTAGCGAAAGCTGTGAATTGTCCGAATCAAATCGACGGGAATCCATGTAATGAATGTGAATTGTGCCAAGCGATAACGAGTGGTCAGTTGCCTGATGTTGTGGAAATTGATGCAGCGAGTAATAATGGTGTTGATGAAATTCGTGAATTGCGTGATAAGGTGAGATATGCACCGACACAAGCTAAATACAAAGTATACATTATTGATGAGGTACATATGTTGACGACAGGTGCGTTCAATGCCCTATTGAAAACATTAGAGGAACCACCTGCACATGTATTGTTTATTTTAGCGACGACGGAACCGCATAAAATTCCGGCGACTATTTTATCGAGAACGCAACGTTTTGATTTTCAACGGATTAAAGATGTTGATTTAATTGGGAGAATGCAGTACATTTTGGATCAACGTCATATTCCAGCAGAAAATGATGCGTTGAAAGTGATTGCTAGAGCTGCCAATGGGGGTATGCGTGATAGTTTAAGTTTGTTAGACCAAGCCTTATCGTATCAATCGGATAAATTAACCTTAGCAGCTGCTTTAGAAGTATCGGGTAGTGTGAATCATCAAGTATATGTAAACTATATCGAAGATATTTATCAAGAATCTGGCACAAAAGCATTGATGATTGTTAAAGAGGTTTTACAATCAGGAAAACAAGCTAGTCGATTTATTGAAGAATTGATTTTATTTGCTCGTGATGTGTTATTGTCACATCATACTAAACATAATGATACATTGTTGAGTGATGAGGAATTAATGAGCTTAAATAAAGTAGTGCCGGCGACTTTTTACTTTCAATTAATTCATTCGCTAAATCAAGCTCAATCGCAGATGCGTTTTAGTAATGCACCGGATTTATATTTAGAAATCGTCACGATTCAACTGGCACAAAATAAAGGAAATGTAGCCATTGCGACACAAGAATCATCTCCGAATAAAGACGTATTGTTGCAGCGAATCGAACAATTGGAACAAAAAGTTAAGCAATTAGAATCGCAATTAGTGCAGACATTGAGTGCAGTAGGACAAAAAGCACAAGCAGAACAGGTAGCAGTAACGACACCACGAATTAGACCGTCGGCGATGAAACGTCAATATCAGCAACAGACGCAAGAAATTTATCGTGTATTAGACCAAGCAACACGTGCTCATATTGAGCGTTTAAAGCAGCAGTGGCCAACGATTTTAGCAAATGTAAATCCACAAGAACGTGCTAAATTTAATGGGACTTATCCCCTTGCAGCTGGAGCTGGAGTGGGATTAATTAGTTTTAAAAATGAAGCGTTCTGTGGTATGGTACAAAATGATTCACATCTACAACAACAATTAGAGACACTTTGTGCACAATTGATTCGAGAGCCAATTCGTTTAGTTTATATTTTAGATAGTGAATGGCATGCATTAAGGCAAGAATATAAATTATTGCGTGAAAAAAATGGTGGCAAACCGTTAATGCCGCCGATAAAAGATGAAGTAAAAGAAGTGAGAATTGAATCAAATGATGTGTCTTCATTAGAACAAAGTGAACCGATTGAAGTGGAGATGTCAGACGATACGTTTGATGTTCCAGGCGTAGAAGTACCAAAACCAGTCGAAACAATTGGTGGGGTATTACAGCGAGAAAATATGGATAATGAGATAGCAGTAGATGAAACACCGGAAGTCATTGCTAAAGCGATTGAATTATTCGGCGAAAATAATGTGACAATTTTATATGATGAATAATGAAAATGAGTAGGAGTGGTGTTTAACCGATTGCCTACTCATTTTTGTAAAATGAAAAATATTCGATACTGCGTATGCCACTTCAAGTATAAAATATGATAAAATAAAAATAGAATAATTGATATGGAGGTTCAATGATGCGAGGAATGGGAAGCATGGGTAACATGCAAGGAATGTTGCAAAAAGCACAAAAAATGCAAAAAGAATTAGCTAAAGAGCAAGCGGCAATCGAAGAAACGATTTTTGAGAAAAGTGATAGTAACCAATTAGTAACGGTAAAAATGACAGGAAAACGACAAATAACAGAATTAACGATTGCACCGGATTTATTAGATCCAGATGATGTTGAGATGTTACAAGATTTGGTATTATCGACAGTCAATGGTTTAATTGTCGAAATTGATAAGATAACGGAAGAACGCTTAGGTAAATTTACTAAAGGATTAAATTTACCATTTTAAGATAATCGAAGAGTGAGTAGGAGGAGCATATGCAGTATCCAGCACCAATTGCTAAACTGATTAATAGTTTCACAAAATTACCGGGTATTGGGGCAAAAACAGCAGCCAGACTAGCGTTTCATGTGATTGATATGGACGAACGTGAGGTAACAGAATTTGCACAAAATCTTATCAATGTGAAACGTGATTTAAAATATTGCCATATTTGTGGTAATATTACCGATGTCGATCCTTGTATTATTTGCTCTGATACTCATCGAGATGTTTCGACGATTTTAGTAGTAGAAGATACAAGAGCAATTATGTCATTGGAACGTATGCAAGAATATCATGGTCTATATCATGTCTTACATGGTGTCTTATCGCCAATGGAAGGTATTGGACCAGATGATTTAAACATTGCCCAATTAATTCAACGTCTACAAGATGAGCGGATTCAAGAAGTCATTATTGCTACAAATGCGACTGCTGAAGGTGAAGCGACGGCTATGTATTTATCAAGACTGTTAAAACCAGCAGGGATTAAGGTGACACGTTTGGCACATGGTTTGGCAGTGGGTAGTGATATTGAATATGCAGATGAAATGACACTGTTTAGAGCAATTGAAGGTCGTAGAGAACTATAATATAAACTGGGAAAGGCTTTGTCATCCCATTGAATTAGGAGTATATGGAATGAAACAAGGACATTTTATCACGTTTGAAGGACCTGAAGGTGCTGGCAAAACGACGGTAATACAATTATTAGTAAAAGAATTAAAAGAAAAAGGCTATCATGATATTGTGGTGACACGTGAACCTGGTGGTAGTCAGATAGCTGAACAAATTAGAACGGTCATTTTAGATTCGAATAATACCTTAATGGATAAGCGAACAGAGGCATTATTATTTGCAGCAGCAAGACGACAACATTTAGTAGAAGTTGTTTTACCTGCATTAGAACAAGGAAAAGTGGTATTATGCGACCGTTTTATTGATAGTTCGCTTGCTTATCAAGGACTCGCACGTGATATTGAAATCGAAAAAATTTGGGAAATTAATCAATTTGCGATTGAAGGAACTTTGCCGGATTTAACGTTATTAATTGATGTACCAGCGGAAATTGGTTTAGAGAGAATTCATAATGCTAGAAAAGATGAAAAGTTTGACCGCTTAGATCAAGAAGCCTTAGAGTTTCATCAACAAGTTAGAGAGGCTTTTCTATTATTAGCCAATGAACATGCTCGAATCAAAGTGATTGACGGAACACAGAGCATTGAACAGGTTGTTCAAAATTGTATGGAATATATCGAACAGCAAGTAGAAGGAGGTCGTTGTGATGATGAAGTTGGTAATAGCAGTCGTTCAAGATCAAGATAAAAATATTTTAAGTGATGCGTTTTATGAAGCGGATATTCGTGCAACGAAATTAAGTTCAACCGGTGGATTTTTACGTTCAGGTAATACGACATTTATCATTGGTATTGAAGAAGAACGTGTCGATGAAGTATTAGAACTGATTAAAGTTAGCTGCCAAGCACGTGAGCAATTTATCTCTTCTCCGGTGAATTTAGATGTTAGCTTAGATGTTACAGCAGCCTACCCAGTCAAAGTAAAAGTTGGTGGTGCAACGGTATTTGTATTACCGATTGATTCGTTCGTGCAATTCTAATGACGATGACAGATTTTAAACAGTATTTTTTCCAACAAATACGACAAGGGACTTTGAGTCATGCTTATTTATTGGTTGGCGATGACATTGTACAGAAACAAGACGTTACAACTGCTATGATGCAAGCGATGGTTTGCCCTCATTTCTTGGAAGTAGGGCAACCTTGTTTTGACTGCGAATCTTGTCGACGTATGCAAGATAATCAATGGGCTGATGTTTATCGTGTGATTCCAGAGTCCAAGTCAATTAAAATTGATCAAATTCGTGCATTAAGAGAATGGTTGATGTTAAGTCCAATTGAATCGCATTGTAAATTTGCAATCATTGAACAAGCAGAATTGATGAATACGGCATCAGCTAATGCACTATTGACGATTTTGGAAGAACCCAAGAGTGAAGTGTATTTGATTTTATATGTGAATGAAATCAATAATATTTTACCGACAATTCGGTCAAGAACGCAGCAACTTCGTTTAACGCAGCAATCATCATTAGCATTTGAAGATAGCAATATGGCATCACTATCAAGGGTGTATAAAAAGCGTTTAGAACAGTTGCCATATAAAACGAGAGTTGGTTTAATGGAATTAACAGTCGATGAAGTTGAAAATTGGTTTAAAGCGTATGATGAATTATATCAATGGTTATATGTGAAAGAACCTTTGACTTTTGCTCTAATTCAAGTGCGTATGAAACAATTTTTAGCGACTAATTTTTTGAATTATGGTTTGGATTATTTAATGTGGTTAAATCATCAAATGATTATGCACATAACAGATAATCAAGGAGACGTAATTCAGATAATTGAATCGCTTGCTCAAAAGAAGAGTGGGCGAGTAGATGAATTATTGATATTGAATCAGCAGTTAATTGAAGCTAAACAGTATTTAGATGCTAATGTGGCACCGCAGTTGGTGGTAGAAAAAATTGTGTTGGCGACAATCAAATAAAAAACAAAAGTGGGGATAATCATTGGAGCAACAAGCAGTACACCGTTTAATTCAAACAATTAAAGAGCAGTCATTGCAGTATCAAGACAGTGTGCAGCAATTGACGCAAGCAATATTATCATTAAGTGAAGAAAATAATCGTTTACGGATGTTGAATCAAGAGTTAGAGGATCAGTTGCAGCAATATGTTATTGAGCATTTACCAGCAGCACATCCAATTGCTCAAGAACAACAACCCACTCATAAGAAAACAGCGAGTGGCAAGGAAAGACTGCAAGGATTTTATGATGACGGAATCCATGTGTGTCATGAATTATTTGGACAAAGACGTCAGCTGGATGAAGAGTGTCTATTTTGTCAAGGAATTATTTTAGGATTGGACCAAGTGCAATGACGGCAGTAGTATTGAAAGAGCATGAACGAATTGATCAATTAATTCGAGAAAAGCGACAAATTATTCAAAGTAAGCAATATTTTTCTTTTTCTCTAGATGCTGTGTTATTAGCAGATTTTGTTCGTTTACCTGAGCGGCGATCCTTTCGCTATTTGGATTTTTGTTCTGGGAATGGGATTATCCCCCTTTTATTGAGTGGTAGAACGACAGAAAAATTAGAGGGAATTGAATTACAGGAGCCATTAGTCGATATGGCACAGCGTAGTATTCAGTTAAATCAATTAGAACATCAGATTACAATCAGTCAAGGGGATATTAATCAACTGAACAAGGCATCGCAGCCGTATGACATTATTACGTGTAATCCCCCTTATTTTTTAGTCGAATCATCGAAAGAATTGCATCATTTAACCAGTCATCAATTAGCTCGACATGAAGTCAGTTTGACGATGTCGCAATGGATTAAACAGGCGGCTGTATTATTACGAGATAAGGGAAGATTGTATATTGTGCATCGTCCAGAGCGTTTAGATGATTTAATGGAACAGCTATTGGCACATCAATTTTCCGTTCATCGTATCAAATTTGCTTATCCTAAAAAAGATGCCATTGCCAATATTGTATTAATTGAAGCCATTTATCGTGGTGGACGACATGGTATTCGGATTGAACCACCGATTATTGTGCATGATGACAATCATCAGTATACGAAAGAAATGCAGGCGATTTATTTTGGAACATAATGAGCAACATTACTTTTATGTGCTATATTGTCAAGATGATACTTTATATGGTGGCTATACAAATAATTTGGCAAAACGATTAAAAACACATCAAAGTGGTAAAGGTGCTAAATATACTCGTGTGAAAGCCAGACACCCATTACAATTAATTTACGCTGAACGCTGGGGTAGTAAATCTGAAGCAATGGCTCAAGAGTACTGGTTTAAGCAATTAAAACGTCAAAATAAAGAAAGTTATTTAGCACAAGCAGGCATTCAAACATTGCCGACGAAACAATTTGTAATTGTGAATAAGTTAGAATAAGTTAGAAAGTCAGTAATACAATGAATGGTGGAGAGAGGAGGATATGAGTGCATTTACAAAAGAGTTTTTCAGCTAATGAATATGGAAAATTATACTTAGTTCCTACACCAATTGGAAATTTAGAAGATATGACTTTTCGAGCAGTGAACCAACTAAAAGCTGTGCAATTAATTTTAGCAGAGGATACACGTCATACGATTAAATTATTAAATCATTTTTATATTGATACACCTATGCAAAGTTTTCATGAACACAGTTCGAATGCACAAGTGGAAAAATATATTGCGATGCTATTACAAGGTACAGATATTGCACTAGTGTCAGATGCCGGTATGCCATTAATCAATGACCCTGGACACCCATTAGTTCAAGCTGCTTTAATGCAGAAAATTTCAGTAGTTGCGTTGCCTGGTGCAAATGCAGCTTTAACAGCCTTAGTAGCATCGGGCTTGCCAGCTGAGCGTTTTACATACTATGGATTCTTTCCACGTGAATTAAAAGGACAAAAACAAGTGTTGGCTTTAATTGGTGAGCGAGCAGAAACAGCGATATTTTATGAGTCGCCTTATCGAGTAGCTAAATCAATTGCTGTGATGATGAAATATTTACATCAAGATACACAGGTTGTGGTTGCTAGAGAACTTACTAAGCAATACGAGGAGTATTTGAGAGGGACACTGATACAAGTGAATGAGTGGGTAGCAGAGCATGATATCAAAGGTGAATGCGTCTTGTTAATAGAAGGTGGCAGAGCACTTGAATCTAGCTCAGATAAGATTACTGACCAATCACTCTCTTTACGAGAACAAGTGACGCAGTATATGCAAACGTATCAAGTGTCTTCAAAAGAAGCGATTAAAGAGATTGCTAAATTAAATCAAATACGGAAACAAATTGTGTATCAAGAGTATCATGAAACGGATTAGAATATAATTTGACACAGATGTTCATAGAGTATGTGAGAATACACTATGTAATTTTCAAAGTGGTTTCTAAGTCAACCAAAATGAGCTGGAATAGAAGGAGGGATGCCGATGCTATATTGGTGGTTGGCCACTATTTTTTTCATTTTAAGTATCGTCGGTTTAAAACTGTCATCACCTTTCATTCATCCAATTGTATGTGGTTGGTATGCGATAACGAATTTGATTATGGCTTTATTTTACACCAGTAATTGGTTACCAATTTTTATTATGCGATATTTTTTGTATAGTATGAGTGTTATTTTATTGATTGTCGTACCATTTATTTTATTAGCTTTAGCGATTTTAATTTTATTTCGTGAAATACGTGGACAACAAATAGTTTGGCGACAATACAGTAATATTGCCTTGGCGATTTTAATTTTATTGTTCTGTGGATATAGTTTAGGTGATGTATTGCGTATCAGACAGATGCAATTGTCTGTGATGATTAGTTTGTACAGCACGATTGCCATTTTTTTAACTGCTTTATTTATTAGCTATCTCGTTATAGCACAATTGGTTCAGTGGCGAAAGCGTCCGTCAACTGCACCTATCATTATGATATTGGGAACTGAAATTGATGATGAGGGACAAGTGCAGTATGATTTAAGGAAACGATTGGATAAAGCCTTTAATTATTATCAATGTTTAAGTCAAGAACATCAAGAACAGGTATTATTTTTAGTGTCGGGTGGCAACCCAACTTTAGACGGGATTACTGAGGCTGAGGGTATGAGCCATTATCTATTAAATCAAGGAATTGCGAAACATCAAATTATTAAAGAACCGTCGGCTAGAAATACCGATGAGAATTTTAAATTTGCACGACCATATATTGTCCATGCTGGTAATCAACGGCCATTAGTCGTGATAACTAGCCAATATCATTTGGTTCGAGCAGCCTACTATGCAGTCAAATATGGTATAAAGGCTCATTTTGTAGGGGCTACCACCAAATGGATTACATGGCCTTACTCATCTGTTCGTGAGTATTTAGCCTTATTATTATTGACGAAAGAAGTAAGTTTCTTGTCAATATTATATATTATTATTGTGGCACTATTAGAAGTTTAAAATATAGTGTGAGTGTGCACCACTGGAGAAAGTTTGTAGAAGTGGCAGTCAAGCTAACTAGAGTAGGAGGAGAAAATTATGGCATTAAAAGATGAAGATACATTGATGAAACGAAAAAGAGAATTAGAAGAAGCGATGAATAATTTAGGCTTGGTAATTGATGATGAAGTAGAAGAGGAAGTAGATGAATTAGCTAGCCAATTTGAAATGGACGAAGAAGCATTAAAGGAATTGGAGCAACAAAAACGTGATTAATCGTTGTCAATGGATAGAGGGAAAACCGGATTATTATGTCGATTATCATGATAATATTTGGGGTAAACCTGAACATGATGATACGGCATTATTTCGGTGGTTGATTTTAGAGATGTTTCATATTGGGCTGTCTTGGCAATTAGTACTGTCCAAGCAAGAACAATTTGATAGCGCTTTTGATAATTTTGATTATCGAAAAATAGCAACGTATGATGAACAGAAAATAGAAGCGTTACTTGATGACAAAGGCATTATTCGTCATCGTGGTAAAATTCAAGCAACGATTACTAATGCACAGGCATTTATGAAAATTCAAGCACAATATGGGTCGTTTGATGCATTTATTTGGAGTTTTACAGCAGGAAAAACGATTATTAAACAGCAAGATATTCATCAAACAAAAAGTGAATTGAGTGATTGTGTAACGAAAGCACTCAAGAAAAATGGCTTTAAATTTATAGGTTCTGTTACAGTCTATTCATATTTGCAAGCAATTGGTATTGTGAATGACCATGATATTAATTGTCAATTTAGATAGGAAATAAATGAGTTGAGTGAAGAATAAGATAGAATAGCACAAAGTGCGACAAGGAGCGTTTTGAAATGAACCACTGGAGGAGAATACCGGCGTGCGAGAAACGCACAGAGGGATTCTCCGAAGTGGAAGTCATTTCAGCTCATTGGAGCCAGAATAGGAGTGACCAAAATGATTTTAGATTATTTAACAAATTTACCACGATACGCTGCTATTATTCCACGTTTTGAACAATTTTCACAAACAATAATGGAAGTAGCAAAATTGCCACTTGGTAGAACAGATTTAACAGATGTTGACTTTATCAATGTCATGGAAGGTGAAACATTACCAATGGAAGAGGGAATGTTTGAATATCATCAAAATTATTTAGATATTCAAATTGTGTTGAGCGGTCAAGAAGTGATGCAATGGCAAAATGTTCATCAGTTAAAGGAAAAAATACCGTATGATGCGTCAAAAGATATAGGATTTTTAGAAGGAAATGGTGAATGCGTTACAATTAAAGAAGGTATGTTTTATCTTGTGTTTCCTGAAGATGCACATTTGCCGAGCAGTCATATTGAACAGTCAAATGCATATAAAAAAGCAGTTGTTAAGATAAAGGTATCTTAATTTTTGTATATAAGTATCCAAAGTAATAAAGCTACTGTAACTCAACTCCCTTAAAAATAAGGGACTGGGCAAAAGTTCAAATGCTACAAAGTTTCATGAATGAAGTGATTGTAGCGTATGGCTTTTGCTCAGTTCTTTTTTGTGCTTAATTAATACTGTCCAATGTTATGGTTGTCAGGAAGTACTCACCTAATTGGCTGTCGATAAACATTTCACCACTATGTAAATCAACAATTTGTTTCGAAATTTTTAATCCCATACCACTTCTACGAACTCCAGAAATATCAAAGTTAAATTCTTCAATTTTATTAATATTATTCAGTCTATCGGGAGAAGTTCCAATGCCATTATCACATATGGTAATCGAAAATTTATTATTTGGTAGATGTTTAAGGATAATTTGAATATCGCACCCAGACGGATTGTGAAGGATAGAGTTATAAATCAAATTATGAATAATTCTAGAAATTAACGATTTTTCGACATACATTTTTTTGTTATACAGACTTTCGTCAGCAGTGAATTCAAAATTGAAATCATGCCAAATCTCTTGGTTAATAATTTGAATAATAACTTCTTTAAAAAATGGAACAATATATACAATTTCTCGTTGTAAAATCAGATTCTCATTTGTTAATCGAGCAAATATATTTAAATCATTAAGAAGATTTTGGATATAATGGCTTTCAACTAGAGTGGGCTTTAGGTAATTTAGTAAAGTTTCATTGTCAGTTTTTTCAATTGCTAGAGATGTATTGGATACAATAACTGAAAGTGGTGTTTTGATATCATGTGCAATTCCAGAAATCCAATTTTCCTTAAACACTTCATTTTCACGAAGTTTTTGGTTAGCTGAGTTAATGGCAAGGGTTAATTTATTTAATTCTTGTACAGATTTCACTTGTGTGTTTACACCATGTGGTAGTTTTAGAATGGCATTAATAATCGGGTTAATGTTTCGATTGAGGAAAGTGATACTATAAAGATAGATAAATAGACAAAATAATATATTAGCTAAAATAATGGATACAATAATAATTGGGAAAATTTGTATTCGGTTCAATTCAAAATAATTATTGTTGTATCTAATAATACTATCTTTTGGAAAGGCAATAATATAGATATCATTATCTTCGTCTTTTATTTGAGTAAAGATTGGATAATCTTTTAAATAAAATCTAGAGAAACGCACAACATCTGCGAAATTAAATTGATTGTTTATATCTTTAGGTTTATCAATGTTGAATTTCTCTTTGCCATTATTCTTATCAATAATCATCAGCCATAACTTATGTTCATCAATTAAATGTTTGGCTTTTGGACTGACAATATAATCTCCGTTAGATAAAACAATTTCAGATGATACGGTTTCGATGACTTTTGTTGCAGACTGTTGGCTGCGAATATAATTTCCTGCAGCAATTAATAGTACTATATTAACTAAGATAATAAGCATAAAAGATAAAATAAATTTTAGTATATTTTTTTTGAAAATATTCATAGGTGCCCTCAATTATTTATATAACAAGTTTATAGCCAAGACCTTTAACAGTGATGAGATGATTGGGTTTAGAGGGAGTAAGCTCTATTTTTTCTCTGATATTACGAATATGTACCATTAGCGATTTTTCATATCCAAAACTTTCAAGTCCCCAAATAGTATCACAAATCGTTTCAGTCGAAACAATATAATTTTTATTAGCATATAATTTTCGAAGAATCTGGATTTCTGTGGGAGTAAGTGACAAAGGTTGACCACTTTTTTTAACGAGAGCATTATTCAAATCAATGATACAGTCGGTTAGTTCAATGAGTTCCGATTCATCTTTGTAAGCTCTCCTCAATAATGCAAGAATACGATAAGTTAGAGATTTAGGTAAAAAAGGTTTGGTAACATAGTCATCTCCACCTGAATCTAGTCCTTTAATTTCATCGTCAGGATTATTTTTAGCAGTTAAAAATAAAATTGGTACATCAGAAGATTTTCTCACATATTTAGAAAGCAAGTAACCGTCTCCGTCTGGGAGCATGACATCTAGAATAATTAAATCGATGTGGGATACTGAAAAAACATCAATTCCCTCACTAATACTGTAAGCACAACTAATATTTTTAAATCCACGACTTATCAGTACTTCTTTAATCGATTCGCTTAATGCTTTGTCGTCATCTACAATTAATAGATGTTTGTTTAATAATTGTGTTTCAAAGTTCATCTTTTTCCCTCCAAAATTATATATAAATAAATTTGCCATTGAGTAAAAATGCCGTCTATACGTTATCATTTTAGAGCAATATAGTACAAAAAACAAGGATACAGTAGCGTTTTTCAATGAGCGTGGATTTTAGTTTGTATTCTATAAGAAGTGAAATATTTAGATTCTATAATCTTAAAGTTAAATTTAGGTTGTCTTTATTTTGTCTTAAGGACGGCGATGTAAGATGAACTTGTAACCAAGAATTTTAAATAGAAAGAGGAAATTGTGATGAAAAATATGATTGAATTACGCCAATTATCAAAAGTCTACAAAGATATTACTACTGTAGATATTGAAAAAATTACTGTACGGGAGGGAGAGATTTATGGTTTTCTAGGTCCAAATGGTGCTGGGAAAACGACAACGATGAAAATGATTCTATCCCTTGTAGATCCGACTTCAGGTGAGATTTTTGTTAATAAAAAAGACATTCGAAAAGACAAAAATTACTTAAGTCAGATTGGATCTATGATAGAAGAGCCTTCATATTATCCTAATTTAACGGGTTACGAAAATTTATTAGTATTTCAAAAAATGGTAGGATTTGATAAAAATAATATCTGGCCAACATTGGAACTTGTTGGATTAGCTGATGAAAAAAATCGAAAAAAATTAGTTAAGGCCTATTCTCTAGGTATGAAACAACGTCTTTCTTTAGCATTTGCATTAGTAAAAAAGCCTAAAATCTTATTATTAGATGAGCCTACTAATGGTCTTGATCCAGCAGGTATTCATGAAATTCGTGAATTGATTGTTGAGTTAGCCAAAGAAAAAGGTCTGACAGTCTTTATTTCTAGTCATATTCTTTCAGAAATTGAACATATTGCAGATCGAGTGGGTATTATCAATCATGGTCGTCTAGTTTATGAAGGAGAAATTGAAGCTATTAAATCAAATACTTGGATTGAGATTGGTGGTGATTTTTCACAGAGTAATATTGTTCACACTTTAGTTGAACTAGGAACTGTAGAAATTTTGAGTGCCTCCGCAAGTCATGTAAAATTAAGTAATATTGATAATAATCAATTAGCTAATGTGGTGAGCTATTTGACAGAAAACGGATACCGTATTTTCCGAGTGGTTAGAGAAAGTGAGACCCTAGAAGATATTTTCCTTTCGTTAACGAAGGAGGCTTAAAATGATAAAGGTATTACAAATCGAATTATTGAAGAGTAAACGAACAAAGTCATTTATGATATCGTTTTTGATGATGTTTGTAGCAGTAACTTGGTCATTACTAGCAGCATCAAGAAGCATAGATGTACCAAAGTTAAGGACAATTGGATTATTTTTCAATAATTTACAAGCTACTCCTATTTTTTTACCAATTGCGATTAGTCTTTTTGTATCCCGAATTGTTAGTAACGAAAAAGAAGGAAATACATTTAAACTACAAGAAGCGAATAATATAAATCTTATAACCATTTTCAAACGAAAGCTTATTTTTACGAATACTGTTTTTCTATTATTGAATGTAGTACAAGTATTGATTGTATATTTAAATGCTGTTAGATACGGTATAGATGTTGCTGTTTCAAATTTACTATTACAAGTTGTAGGTTTGACGATGGCTAGTTTTACTTTAATTACTTTTTTTCTATTTCTATCTATGATATTAGAAAAACATGGTATGGTTTTAGGAATTGGATTTGTATCAGGTTTTTTAGGGATGGTTCTATCCGAAGCATCTAAATGGTTAAATCTAATCTTTCCTTTCGGGGGTTCAAGTTTCCTTGCACTTTATCGCATAAAAGTTTTACATTATGGAGATAAATTAGATTACATATTTGTTTGGGACAAGAGTGTACCACTCAACTATCTTATCTATCTATTTTATTGTATATTTGTCTATTTTATTATTAAGTACTTATTGGTTAAAAAGAAGGAGGAAAATTATGATTGATTATTTTAAAGCTGAGTGGATTAAGAGTCGTAAAGTCGTTATTTTAGCTATTGGTCTTATTTTTCTTGCTTTATCCAGTTTTATTGGATTAGCTAATTTTTTCTTGAACTACGATGTGTTGATTGAAGAACAGATGAGTAGGGTTCTTTGGGGACAGCTGACTTTTTATAACGGGCAGTTACTTTTTCCAGCTATGTTAGCTATATTCTCAGGTCTAATTATCCTTCCTGAATTTGAACGAAAAACACTTGAAATGCTACGATCTAATCAAGTATCAGTTAAGAAGATGGTACTAAGTAAGTTTTTATTAGCTTTGTTTTTGGTATCTGTAATTCAAGCAGTGCTGTTTGCTATCTATTTATTAACTCTTTATCTTAGTCAAATTCCATTTCAAATAGAAGATTTATTATTATTTTTGAGAGCTACAATATTATCAGTTATTGGTTCAAGTTCTGTTTTGATGATTCACAGTTATCTTATGGCAAAAACTAAGAATTTTGCTAAATCGGTTGGAGTTGCAGCAATTGGTTCCTTCTCAGGTTTTATTTTTATTATGCTAGGTGGTTTTATTAATCAATTATTTCCATATTCTCAGCCGATGATTGGTTTACGAAGTAGGGTATTGAATGATATGTCATTTTTAGAGTTTATGTTATTTATTACAGTAAACTCCTTGTTTAGTTTCATTTTTTATTGGTTAACTGTTAAGAAATTGGAGAATAATGAATAACGTGATGATAAATTTTTTGTGTAGTTCTTCAACATAGTAGATAAAATGAAACTCAGATTCATAAAATAATCGCTATGCTGATTTTCGATTTGTCCTTGAAATGATAGTAAGTCTGATTTACATAAAGAATAGAACAATAACTTTCTTGCAAATTTAAATGATGAATTTGCATGGGCTATTATCATAATATAGGAATGACGCAATAATTACTGTCATATTATGACAATTTCCCAGCTTTTTTCTGAAAGTAACATATACTTTTCTTAGGAGAAAGCTAGATGTACCAACGGATAAGGGATTTGAGGGAAGATCACGATTTCACTCAAAAGTTTGTTGCAAATTTACTTTCCTTCTCTCATACAAATTATGCAAAAATTGAGAGAGGAGAGGTTGCCTTAACGGCAAATGTTCTAGTGCAACTTTCTAAACTCTATAACGTTAGTACAGATTACCTATTAGGGTTAACAGATTGTCCAGATAGGATAAAACATAAAATAAAATAGTCTCTCCTTGATTTGTTCATTGACAATTGAATAAACCGAGGTGGGACTTTCTTATTTGTCGAGCAATTTAGTGAGATACGCTGTGATAGGATAGAAGATTATTAGCTATAAAATAGAGTGGTTCTCTATCTGCCATGACCACAAATAAGGACAATGATACTTCTGAACGTTCAGGCTGCCAGCGTAAAAGGACAGCGGGTGAGATGCCCATGCATGATTTAACTAGTCATACCCACGGAGGAAATTATAGAGTAACACGTTATCAGGAGGAAAAGTTTTGGAATAATCATAGGTATAGTCCTAATGAAGTTTTCCTCTTTTATCTGGAGCTTTGTATGTCCGTGGATAGGTTCCTCTTATTTGGCACCATATCGTTTTATTGGTGTTAATACCAGTGGCGTTTATGAATTTCTACCGACTCAAAATCTCATTCTTAGAATATAATTTTTGTTATTTTAAATTGTTATATAGTTACTATCATGATAAAAAAGAAAGGAGGATACAATGATTAGTTTTACTATAGCTGAGTGGAAAAAAATGAAAAAAACATCAATGTTTTTTATAGGTTTACTATTTTTATTTATTTCTACCTTTGTCGCGTTGTTTAATTACTATTATTACCATAATAATATAATTTTAGGTAGTGAGGGACGAGTATTGTGGGGACAGTTAACTTTGTATAATAGTAGTTTATTATTTCCTCCCTTATTATCGATTTTTATTGGTATGTCGTTTTTACCAGAATTCGAAAGAAAAACACTTAACATGCTTCGAGCAAACCGCATTTCTATGTATAAACTTGTAGCTGGTAAAATAATTGCTTTAATAGGAATCGTTTTACCTTTACAAATATTGTATTTGGTAGTTTATTCTTCTATCAATTGACAGAAAGAAAATCATGAAATAGGAAAAACAGTGGAATTGTTTGCTTAGTTCCACTGTTTTAATTGTTTAACTTTTCATAAAGGCTTCTAATCGATTCATTGCTTCAGTAATGACATCATCGCTAGCTGCATAGCTTAGACGAACATAATTTGTACCACCGATACCAAAGCCGCTACCGGGTATGAGTGCTACACGTGCTTTTTGTGCCACTTCTATGACAAATTTACTACTGTCTTGTTCAAATGGTTCAGGTATTTTAGCAAAAATATAAAAGGCACCATTTGGTTTAATGATGTCAAAGCCCATTTTAGTCATACGCTCATGAATATAATCACGACGACGAATATAGGATTCTCGCATTATCTGTGCATCTTCTCGTCCATTTAAGACGGCTTCTAGTGCAGCGATTTGAGAAATACTCGTGGCATTTGTGACATAATTTTGATGAACTTTATTCATTTCATCAGTAATATATTGCGGTGCAAAATTAAAACCTGCTCTCCAACCTGTCATGGAGTGTGATTTGGATAACGATTGCACAACAATAGTTTGTTCAGGTAAGAAACTAGCAATCGAAACGTGGTCGCCGTCATAGACAAATTCACTGTAAACTTCATCGCTAATAACAAAAATAGGTTTATCTCGTAAGACATTTGCTATTGCCTCAGCTTCTTGAGCATTCCATGTAATACCTGTTGGATTCGTTGGATAATTCAATACAATTCCTTTGACAGCCTCACCATGTTCTTGTAAGGCAGCTGTTAACATTTCAGGCGATAGAATGAAGTGATTATCGGACGTATCAATCATCACTGGAATGCCACCATTAATTTTTATCATGGACTGATAGAGTGTAAAAAATGGTGAGGGTAGTAAAATTTTGTCACCCGGATTGATAATCGCATGTAAGGCAATGGCTAATCCCTCTGTGGCACCATGTGTGACAATTGTTTCATCGGCTGTATAGTGTAAATCATATCGATCAGCGAGCCATTCTGTTGCTGCTTGACGTAATGCCAAAATACCAGAAGCGTGTGTATAGCGTGTCACATTCTGTTCAATTGCCTGGATACCGGCACTTTTAATATGTTCTGGAGTTGTGAAATCCGGTTCTCCAAGTGTTAATTTGATGATACCATTAATTTGATTGCAAAATTCATCAAACTCACGAATAGCCGAGATACCGATACTCGTAACATTATGGCTAAAGCAATTGGCTAATAATGACATAGTGACCACCTCATGTAAAATTTTTACCGTCATTATACCATAGTTTTTCTATATCCATAAAGATTGTATTTAAGATATTTTTCACTTTGAAAGCGTTAGGGCATGCCAGTAGATAAAATTAACATTTGTATCCGTTCTAATGGTTGTGTTATAATGAATCAGTGAAAAAATGAATAAAGGGGACATAATGATTATGATTTCTGCAGTAGATTTAAGAGCAGGTATGACAATTGTACAAGACGGAAAATTAATTCGCGTATTAGAAGCGAGCCACCATAAACCAGGTAAAGGTAATACAATCATGCGTATGAAATTACGTGATGTTAGAACAGGAGCTACTTACGACACTACATTCCGTCCAGATGAAAAATTTGAACGTGCATTTATTGAAACTAAAACAGTTCAATATTTATATAGTATGGGTGATGTTGCATCATTTATGGATTTAGAAACATATGAGCAATATGAATTACCAGTTGATTCAATTGAACGTGAATTGAAATTCTTATTGGAAAATATGGAAGCTAAAATTCAATTCTTCGGTACTGAAGTAATTGGGGTTGAATTACCAAGTACGGTAGTATTAACTGTTGCTGAAACTCAACCGTCAATTAAAGGTGCGACTGTTACAGGTTCTGGTAAACCAGCTACAATGGAAACTGGTTTGGTAGTTAACGTTCCAGACTTTATCGAAGCAGGAGAATCTTTAGAAATCAATACAAGTGAAGGAACTTATATGCGTCGTGCACAAAAATAATTGTTAGTGGGGAGTGCTAACTCCTATTGCTGATAGATTATAAATACTGAGGAGAGTTAAATGATTGGGCGAATGCTTGATTGTTTGGCTCTTTTTTTAATTTTATTTTATTCAAATAAAAAACCCCCTAAGCATTACTTAGGGGGCATTTTTTATTATTTATTACGTAATTCAGTTAAGATTTCTTGTAATAATTCAGTTTCGCTTGGACCAGCAGGAACTTCTTCAGCTGCAGCTGGAGCTGGAGCTGGACGTTTAACTTTTTCTAATGCTTTAATGATAGTAAATAACATTGCAGCGATTAATAAGAAATTAATAATTGCTTGTAAAAACATTCCAATTCCAATTGTTGTGTTTCCTAGTTGTAGTGAGATTCCTGATACATCTGCTTGTCCTGTAATAGCAACAATAATTGGCATGAAGATATCATTAACTAAACTATTAACGATTGCTGTAAAAGCTGAACCCATAACTACGGCAGTAGCTAATTGTAAAATGTTATCATTTGCGATAAAAGCCTTAAATTCTTTCCACATTATTTTTTCCTCCCTTACTTGAATATACATATAATATATCATAACTCTGCTATAAAAGTAAGCATTAGCGTCATTTTCTTTATGAAATTTAATTATGAGTTAGTTTTTTGTATAAATTTATTAATGGGGAAGTCCGTTTCGCTAATAGTCCATTTTCCTGTTTGAACGAGTTGTGCCCATTGGTACCCTAGATAAGGCCCACTTGTTAATCCTGATGACCCTAGACCACTCACAGCCCAAATATTAGTGGTTTGTGGCACTTTTCCGACTAATACCGTATAGTCGGAAGTGTAGGCACGAATACCAACTCTTGTATTGTGGATTGAATAGTTAGTAATTGACGGAATCCAATTTTTAGCTGTTTCGAATAATTCTTCTAATTTATTATTATCAATAGTTAAATCGTATCCCATATCATCTTCGTGTGTTGCGCCAATCACGATTTCGCCATTAGCGTTTGGAATGATATCTACTTTACCAGGGGGCATGATGACAGGCCAGTTACCAGTGTCTTGGTAGTCTGTTTGAATACTAAAGAGTTGTCCTTTTTGCGGGCGAATATCGACAGTATAGTTGAGTGGCTCTAAAAGGTTAGGGAGCCATGCTCCAGCAGCGAGTAAGATTTTATCAAAGGACTGTGGTTCCTGTTGCTGATATTGTATTAAATGTTCGTTAGTTAACATAGCTGCTTTATTGATTAGTTGCCCACCATGCATTGTAAATGCTTGTTTTAATGTCTTAATTAATGCCGCACCGTCTACTCGTCCACCACCTTGTACATGTGTTGCACTATAATCTGTTTCTAACATTGGAAAAAGTTCATTTGATTCTTGAGGTGATAAAGTCTTGACAGTTTGTATAGACGGAGCTGTTTCTTTTTTCAATGTACTAGCGTCGATATCACGATCTAAACTTTTTTGATTTTTACGAATGATTAATGCACCTTGTTCTTTGAAAATATGAGTGGTTTCAAAGCCGTCATCAGTTAGGTCACGCATTAGTTGGCGATAAAATTCTGCTCCTTGAGAAACTAAAAAATACCACGGTTTATTACGGCGTAGGGTAAACCAAGGACAAATGATGCCTGCAGCCGCTGAAGTTGCTTGTCCGGTTCCTTCGTCAAATAAGGTAACAGTATATCCGGCTTTGGCGAGGTAATAAGCTGCAGTAGAGCCAACGATACCACCGCCGATAATTGCTATTGATTCTTTTGTCATTTAAAGACTCGCTTTCTACATGAGTTTAATTATAAAAATAGTTTATCACAGTACCACTTGAAAGACTAATAAAAAAAGGAGCGAAAAACGCTCCGAAAGGTGAATGTTTCAATTGTTAGTCATGAAATTAATTAAAATTTATAGCGGTCGATGTAACGTTTAATAGTTGGGTGATTAAATAAAACGTATAAAATAAAAGTGTTCAAAAATAATGAAAAGATATTCTTAATAATACGAATACCCATAAAGACTTCCCATGCTTTACCTGTCATCATTTTAACCCAAATGGAACCTAAACCTAAATTTACTACTATGGTGATAAGTAGTACAGTACTAAAAATTCGTTTAAGAGAATGATTTTTTCGCCATAATCCAAAACCATAAATAAGTCCAGCAATGGCAGCACTCAGTGTATAACCAAAAAAGAATGATTTGCCATGTATTAATGCTGTAATAATATCATTAATCACACCGATAACCATTGCATAAAACGGCCCAAATAGAGCACCTGAAAGGGCAGTGCCAATGAATCCAACCCCAAGTTCTACAAAGGTTCCAACTTTAAATGATGGAATAAAACTCATTGCGATGCGAATTCCTAAAATAATGCCTAATAACGATAATTGAATCGTAGTTAATTTCTTTTTCATAAAATACTCTCCTTATTCTAGTGCGTGACGTCCTTACTCGCACTGCGTGTTGTGCAGAGAGCTACAATAAATGCAGCGAATGCGAGAAATTATCGCGAAAGATTGATTTCTTCGTTTAATGGCAACATTCCATCCATTAACACTTAACGCAATTTCTCTACTCTGTCATAATAGTGTTGACTAACGGCTATATTGTAGCATGAATCAATATAGGAAGATAGATGAATTATTTGAAAATTTAATGTGTAGCCGTTAAACTAATAAAGTAATCAAGTGTAAGGAGAATTCAATATGAACGAAACGATAAAGCATCAATTAAATCATCGTACTATTCGATTTTTTAAAGAACAAGCAGTCTCAAATGATGTATTAGAGCAATTATTTGCAGTGATGAATCGAACGGCAACGAGTAATGGCTTGCAATCCTATTCGGTTATTCGTATCACAGATTTAGAAAAACGTCGTGCCATTGCAGAAATTTGTAAGCAACCTTATGTTGTTACGGCACCAGAACTGCTTATTTTTATTGTGGATAGCTATCGTAATAAAACGATTGCGCAGCAGAAAGGATATACAGGCACTAATTATCGTTCAATGGACTTCTTCTTCCAAGGAGCAGCAGATGCCTATTTAGCAGCACAAAATGTAACGAATGCAATCGAGTCATTGGGTATGGGAGCTGTCTATTTTGGGAGCATTTTAAATGATAGTCAAGCGATTATTAACATATTAGGATTACCAGAATTGACCTTTCCTATTTTAGGGATTGGTTTTGGGTATCCAGCTGACCAACCAGAATTAAAACCACGTATGCCATTTAGCTATAAAATCGGTGAAAATACCTATCCATATCATGAAGATATTATGGCAGATTTAGCGGCATACGATGATGAAATGGCAAATTATTATGATTCACGTCAATCAAATCAAAAATCGCTTGCGTTTACTGACCAAGTTACACAAAAATTTGAAATCGCCCCTGTATTACGGTCGCAAATTATGAGAGTGATTGAAGCACAAGGATTCGATTTGAACTTAAAGGATTAGTTTATTTTAAATAAAATGAGCGATACGCTTAGTCGTTAAAAATCGTCTAGGCGTATTTATTATTTGTTGTGGAAAGTTATCAAAATAGTGCTAGGAATAGTCGTACGGAATTGCGAAAAAAAGTTGCTATTTCAAGGTATTTGGGGTAAAGTAGTATAGTGTGAAACATTTTTGTTTCACAAAATAGAGGAGGCTCATAAGATGAATATTGAACAATTTATTATAGAATTGCGTAAGCATGGAATTGAGTTATCAAATTATCAAATTCAGCAATTTGAACGCTATTATGAGCTGTTAATTGAATGGAATGAAAAGATTAATTTAACTGCGATTACCGAAAAAGACGAGGTGTATTTAAAGCATTTCTTCGATAGTATTATGCTTTTATGGGAATTACCACTTGAGCATTATCAACAGCGATTGGTTGATGTGGGGGCGGGAGCTGGATTTCCAAGTATTCCGTTAAAGATTGTTAAACCAGAGTTGGAGATAACGATTATTGATTCGTTAAATAAGCGTATTAATTTTCTAAATATTGTTAGTGAAGAATTACAATTAGACAATGTGCAAGCGATTCATGCTCGAGCAGAAGATGCGGGGCAAAATCCTGTATACCGTGAACAATTTGATATTGCAACAGCCAGAGCCGTAGCGTCATTGAATGTATTATCAGAATTTTGTTTACCATTGGTGCGTAAAGGGGGCTATTTCTTAGCACTTAAAGCAGCCAAAGGTCAAGAGGAATTAGATGATGCTCAAAAAGCGATTCATGTACTAGGTGCTAAATTAGAAGAAGTAAAAGTGGCTTTATTGCCTGTCGAAGACAGTGAACGAACTTTTATTAAAATTCGTAAGACATTAGAAACACAAAAAAAATATCCCCGTAAAGCAGGAAAACCAATAAAACAACCAATTAAATAGAAAGGAGCATCGATATGGGAAAAATGATTGCGGTAGGTAACCAAAAAGGTGGCGTAGGTAAAACAACGACAACCGTCAATTTAGGAGCTGCCTTAGCAGCTCTAGGTAAAAAAGTTTTGATTATTGATTCGGATTCTCAAGGTAATGCAACCAGTGGTTTGGGTATTGAGCGTGTCAATGTTATCAATAGTTTATATGAAATATTAGTAGATGAGATTCCAATGGCACCCTGTATATTACCGACATCAAGAGAAGGACTTTATATTGTTCCAGCAACGATTCAATTAGCAGCAGCTGAAGTAGAGTTAGCGAATATTGAAAATCGTGAGCTGCGTTTAAAAAATGCCGTTGCTCCTATTCGTGATGATTTTGATTATATTTTAGTAGATTGTCCACCGTCTTTAGGGCAATTATCAATAAATGCCTTTACGGCAAGTGATACGATATTGATTCCGGTACAAGCTGAATATTATGCTTTAGAGGGATTAAGTCAATTATTGAATACAATTCGTTTGATTCAACGCCGTTATAATCGGACATTCCGTATTGAAGGTGTGTTGTTAACGATGTTGACACGTACGAATCTTGGACGTGAAGTGGTGGAAGAAGTACGCAAATATTTCCAAGAAAAAGTGTATCGTACAGTTATTTCAAGAACTGTCAGCTTATCTGTTGCACCGTCATACGGGCAGTCCATTATTGATTATGATCCAAAATCTCGTGGAGCTGAAATGTATATGGATTTAGCTAGGGAGGTGCTAGCAAATGGCGAATAAAAATAAAAAAGGTGGATTAGGTCGAGGCATGGATGCCTTGTTTTCTAATTATGATGACCAGCTCAATGATAATGAAATCGTCGAAGAATTAGCATTATCTGAGATTCGCAGCAATCCCTATCAACCTCGTAAAAAATTTGAAGAAGCAGCTTTACAAGAACTAGCTAACTCGATTAAACAATCCGGTGTCTTTCAACCGATTATTGTTAGACAATCGTCTGTTAAAGGGTATGAATTAATTGCAGGCGAACGTCGAGTTCGTGCGAGTCGATTAGCAGGGAAAGAAACAATCCCAGCCATTGTTCGTCAAATTGATGAAGAGCAAATGATTGAAATTGCTGTTTTAGAAAATTTACAACGTGAAGATTTAAGCCCTATGGAAGAGGCTGAAGCCTACAATGTTTTAATGGTTAAATTAAATTTAACTCAAAATGAAGTGGCTGAACGCATGGGAAAAAGTCGTCCGTATATTGCGAACTATTTACGATTATTGAGTTTGCCTGAACAAATTAAGCAGTGGGTAAATAATGGTGACTTATCAATGGGGTTAGCTCGTACATTGTTGTCGATTAAAAATAAAGATAAACAAATCGAAATTGCGAAAAAAGTGATTGAAGAGCAATTAACTGTTCGTCAGTTAGAAGAATTGGTACAATCTTTAAGCGAAACACCGGAAATACAAAAGCCGACTAGCGAAAAAGATAAAACAATTGAAAAGCCAGCGTATTTAAAAGCGATTGAAAATCGCATGCAAGAATATTTTGGCACACATGCTGTTGTTCAGCAAAAAGGTGAAAAAGGTAAAATTGAAATTGAATTTTTATCGCAATCCGATTTAATTCGTATTTTAGATTTATTAAATATCCATTTATAATGGAGCAATGAGAGGTGAGGTAATAATGGAACGCAAACCCTATGATAAATTAGATATAGTTGAAATGCGTAAACCACATGCGTGCCAAACAAATCGTTGGCAAGTGATTCGAATGGGAATGGACATCAAAATTAAATGCGAATATTGTGGACATATTGTTACCATGACGCGTCGAGATTTTGATAAGAAAATCAAGAAAATTTTAAAGAAATATGAAGAAAATAATGCGGAATAAAGGTTAGGATACAATTGAAAAAGGTATCAAGTCTTTATTTAACGCATAGTAAGAATGAAAGAGAGTGAAAGCATGGCATTAACAGCAGGGATTGTAGGATTACCAAACGTAGGTAAATCGACATTATTTAATGCAATAACGAAAGCAGGGGTGGAGGCAGCTAATTATCCATTTGCGACTATTGAACCAAATGTAGGAATTGTGGAGGTGCCAGACCACCGATTATTTGATATTACTCAATTAATTAAACCGAAAAAAACAGTACCGACAACCTTTGAATTTACGGATATTGCTGGTATTGTAAAAGGTGCTAGTCGTGGAGAAGGATTAGGGAATAAGTTTTTAAGTCATATTCGACAAGTGGATGCTATTTGTCATGTAGTGCGTTGTTTTGATGACGGGAATATTACCCATGTGTCTGGAACGGTTGACCCGATTTCAGATATTGAAACGATTAATTTAGAATTAATTTTTGCTGACTTAGAAACAGTTGATAAACGTATTGCACGTGTAGCGAAATTAGCTAAGTCAAAAGATAAAGATGCAATGATTGAAATGGAAGTGCTTGAAAAACTGAAAGAGGCATTAGAAAATAATCAATTAGCCAATTCGGTTGAATTTTATGATGAACAATTACCGTTCGTCCGTAACTTATTTTTACTAACACGTAAAAAAATGCTTTATGTTGCGAATATTGGCGAAGATGAAGTATCTGATCCAACAGGGAATCCTTATTTAGCACAAGTTGAAGCGTTGGCTAAAGAGCAAGGGGCAGAAGTTGTACCAGTTTGTGCACGTTTGGAAGAAGAAATTGCTGAATTGGATGACGAAGAAAAAGCTGTCTTTTTAGAAGATTATGGTTTAACAGAATCTGGTTTAGATCGTTTAATTCAAAAGGCATATTCATTATTAGGATTAGCCACTTACTTTACGGCTGGAGAGCAAGAAGTACGTGCGTGGACGTTCCGATTAGGAATGAAAGCACCACAAGCGGCTGGAGTGATTCACTCTGATTTTGAACGTGGATTTATTCGTGCAGAAACGGTGTCGTATGATGATTTAATGACTTATCAAAGTATGACAAAAGCAAAAGAAGCAGGACGCTATCGTTCTGAAGGGAAAGAATACGAAGTACAAGACGGCGACATTATGTTATTCAGATTTAATGTCTAGTAATAAAACGGAGTGCGACGATGAATGAGTTGAAATGAATTAACGGAGCATAGGAATATTTAGAGTGTTGCAAAGTAGGGGCATTTCAGTTCATTGAAGTCAGCATAGGATAATAGTACTTGAATAAGGAAGAGTGAGAATATGACAGATAAATCAAAAGAAACCGTTGAAGCAGTTGAAGTTGATGTTGAGGTATTGGAAGACCTTGCTACTTCTGATGCGACAGAGAAAGTTGTCGAAACAGCAGAAAGCGATAGTCATGATGCGAAAGAAGCAGATGTCTATGTAGTGCCAAGTCAAACTGAGTCTGTATTGAAAGCTGTGACAACTGATGTATTTAATCGTTTAACGAAAAAAAATCAACAATATTTAATGGCAGTGGATAAGCATTTAGAAAGTGAAAAATTGGCACAATCAGCCTATCAAGCTGTATTTGCAGAAATTGCTGATACCTTAATTCAAGGGCAAAAGACAGGTCAAACAGCTAAACAATTATATGGTACTCCAACAGAATGTGCAGCCATTATTAAGGAACAGCATTTTCCAACAGAGCCTAAAGAAGATTTAGAACCGTCTGAACCATGGAAAATTGCTCTAGACGGAGCTTTATTATTAGGTTCAATCTATACGATTATGACAGGATTTTCTTTATTAAATGCGTCTAATAAAGTTCAAAATACAATTGGCTTGATTACATTGATTGTCAACTATATTGTGGCTGGATTTGCGATGTTAATGATTGCTCGGAATTTGCCGAAACCAGATGCTCCCAAAGGGCAAAGAGGTTATTTACGTTATTTTGGAATGTCATCATTAGCGATGATTGCTTGGGTTGCAGCCGTTAGTTTAGTAACAGCGTTTGTACCGAAAGTCATTAATCCAGTCTTGCCACCAATGGTATTATTAGTCATTGGTTTAGTAACGATTGTGGCACGTTTCTATTTGAAACGTCGCTTAAATATTCGTGGTGGCGTCTTTTAATTTAATATGAAAGTAAAGGGTAGGTGTCAGCTTGCCCTTTTATTTTATATTTATCCTGTTATCACAAGTGTGCGAAGTGGACATTAAGCCAACCCGAGAAAATCACGAATGCTATATATTAAAGTATAATTAAAATTCGTTTTCTTTAAATAAAATGATTGAAATTTTATGATACAAATGGTACTCTATTAAACAATTAATCTTATTCAGTTAAGGATAAAAAGGAAAGGAAATGCGAAGAATGAATAAATGGGAATCTAAATTTCAACGTGAAGGATATACATTTGATGATGTTTTATTAGTGCCGGCACGCAGTGAAGTTTTGCCGAATGATGTTGATTTAACTGTGCAATTAGCACCGAATTTAAAATTGAATATTCCAATTATTAGTGCGAGTATGGATACCGTCACCGATGCGAATATGGCGATTGCAATGGCACGACAAGGTGGATTGGGTGTCATTCATAAAAATATGAGTATTGACGAACAAGCACATGAAGTACAGAAAGTGAAACGTTCGGAAAATGGAGTGATTTTAGACCCTTTTTATTTAACTCCTGAACACCTAGTTCAAGATGCTGAAAATTTGATGTCGCATTATCGTATTAGTGGTGTGCCAATTGTAAAAAGTGAACAAGATTTGACATTGGTTGGTATTATTACCAATCGAGATATGCGTTTTATTAGTGATTATCAGCAAAAGATTGCTAATTTTATGACCGCTGAAAATTTGGTAACAGCTGAAGTTGGTACTTCATTACAAGAAGCAGAAAAGATTTTATATCAACATCGAATTGAAAAATTGCCGATTGTGGATAAGGAAGGGAAATTATCCGGACTGATTACCATTAAAGATATTGAAAAAGTCATTGAGTTTCCTAATGCTGCAAAAGATAAACATGGTCGTTTGCTTGTAGCAGCTGCAGTTGGCGTAACGAGCGATACATTTGAACGTGCACAAGCATTAATTAACGAACAAGTTGATGCATTGGTAATTGATACAGCCCATGGGCATAGTGCAGGTGTTATTCGTAAAATCAAGGAAATTCGTGATGCGTTTCCAAATGTGACGATTATTGCGGGAAATGTGGCGACAGCAGAAGCAACACGTGATTTATTTGAAGTGGGTGTCGATATTGTTAAAGTTGGGATTGGCCCAGGTTCAATTTGTACGACACGTGTAGTGGCTGGTGTTGGAGTACCACAATTAACAGCAATCTATGAATGTGCGTCAGTTGCACGTGAGTATGATAAAGCAATTATCGCAGACGGTGGTATTAAGTATTCTGGTGATATTGTGAAAGCAATTGCTGCTGGAGGACATGCTGTAATGTTAGGAAGTATGTTAGCAGGAACTGATGAATCACCGGGTGAATTTGAAATTTATCAAGGTCGTCGCTTTAAATCATATCGTGGTATGGGAAGTTTGGCTGCAATGGAAAAAGGCTCAAGTGACCGTTATTTCCAATCTAAAAATGAAGCTAATAAATTAGTGCCAGAAGGTATTGAAGGACGAGTAGCCTATAAGGGTAGTGTAGCTGATATTGTCTTTCAATTATTAGGGGGCTTACGTTCAGGAATGGGCTATACAGGCTCTAAAAATTTAAAGGCTTTGCGTGAAGAAGCACAATTTATTCGTATGAGTGGTGCTGGATTAATCGAATCTCATCCACACGATGTTCATATTACAAAAGAAGCTCCGAATTATTCACGTTAAACAATATAAAAATTATTTTGCTATAAAATAAATAAAGGAGTGAGGCTTTCCTCAACTCCTTTTTAATTTGTGACTTTAGTCCGTCACGCACCGTAAGGTGAGTGACAAATAAACCACCCGCTATGCGGGTGCGCAACGACGGTTATACCAAAAAAACTCCAAACGCGCTACAATAGTGGTGTTCAAGCCAACTGTAAAGTGAAAGGAGAAAACGCATGGCACAAAAGGCACATAGTTTATCGCATACAAAGTGGATGTGTAAATACCACATTGTGTTTACTCCAAAGTATAGACGAAAAATCATCTATAATCAATATCGCAGTAGTTTAGGAGAAATATTTCGACGATTATGCAGTTACAAAGGAGTCGAAATTATAGAAGGACATCTGATGCCGGACCATGTACATATGTTGGTCAGTATTCCACCAAGAATAAGCGTATCGAGTTTTATGGGATATTTAAAAGGTAAGAGTGCGTTAATGATGTTTGATAAACACGCAAATTTGAAATATAAATTTGGGAATCGACATTTTTAGGCAGAAGGATATTATGTGAGTACGGTGGGATTAAATGAAGCCACGATAAAGAAATATATTCAAGAGCAAGAGAAACATAATATAGCCTTGGATAAATTGAGTGTGAAGGAATATGAAAATCCCTTTAGGGATAGTGGTAAGTAATACAAACGCCTCTTTGAGAGGCGAGTGACGGGTCAAGAGCAATAAGGCTTGAACAAAGTGAAAGCCAGCGTCTTTAGGCGCTGGCTGGCTTTTTGGGCTTATAGCCCCTGTTCAAACCACCCGTTAGACGGGTGGTTATGATTTATTACTCAGCTTTTGCAGCATTTTCACCAGCTATACGACCAAAAACAGTAATATCAGCTAATGCGTTACCACCTAAGCGGTTAGTTCCGTGGATACCACCTGTTACTTCACCTGCAGCGAAGAAGCCTGGAATAATATTACCATTAGTATCAAGAACTTCTGCATTTTCATTGATTACCACCCCACCCATAGTGTGATGAACGGTTGGTACACGTGCACCAGCATAGAATGGTGCAGTATCAATTTTTTTATCGAATAAGGTACGACCAAATGGATCAGAAATTTCACCGTCTACTGCTTTGTTAAATTCTTCGACAGAGGCTACAAATGCTTCAGGGTCAACCCCAATTTGTTCGGCTAGTTCTTCTAGAGTATCTGCCTTAAAAGCACGCCCATGTTCAACTAAAGAATCAATTGATTCATTGAAGTTATTAAGAGTGTCACCTGTTGGATAAGAGTGTTGGTCAACGATAACCCACATTGAAGCATCTGTTTGTTCCATTAAAGCCTTGGTCATGACATCACGACGTTGACCTTCGTCAACAAAACGTTTACCTTCTTTATTTACAAATAAACGATTTTGTACACCTTGCTCAATGTTTCCACTTAGACTACCTGTTTCAGGGTCTCCCATTGGTAATAATTGAATATCTTCTAGACCAAATAATTGAGCACCTGCATCTTTTGCTAGATTAATTCCATCACCTGTTGCACCGGTATGATTTGTTGTTTTAATGTTTGTTAAACTTGGCCAAATAGTATTGTATTGGTCGCGCATTTCCACGTTTGCTCCAAAACCACCAGTTGCTAAAATAACACCTTTTGTTGCTGTAAAAGTAACAGTTTTACCATTGTTTTCAGCTTCAACACCAACAACACGTCCGTCTTTTACAATTAATTTATTAGCTTTTGTATCAGTATAAACAGAAATATCTTCTGAATGTTCTTCGATATAATGAGTATATGTTTGAATATAACCTGTTCCTAATGGCAATTCAGGTTTATGAGCTCGTGACCATAAACCACCTAATACAGTAAAAATATAGTCTTTGAATACCATACCATTTTCTTCTAGCCATTGGATTGCTGGATAGGCATTTTCTGCTAGACGGTCAATTAATTTTGGATTACCTTTCTTACTTCCACCATTATATGTCTGTAGTTTGTGTAATGTTGGTGAGTCGAATAAATAGGTTTCGCCAGACGCTTTATAGGCTTCCCATTCTTCTTTTAATGTTTGTTGCCATTCTTTAACGATTTCGTCTTCTTGCTCTTCGTTGATTAAGCCTTCAATTGTTTCTTTTTCTAAATCAGTCATTTCCATTAATTGTTGGCGACTTGAATCGGCAGCATTATATGCAGAGCCTGAAATAATAGTATTTCCACCTAAACGTGGCATTTTTTCGATAACAATAACTTTTGCACCATTTTGATGTGCAGAAATAGCAGCTGCTAAACCGGCACCTCCACCGCCGATAACTAGTACTTCTGTTTCTTGGTCTTGTAATTCTTCTGAAAATGTTTCAGTTTCAACAGCTTTTAACGCCTCAATATCAACACCTGACTGTTTAAGAGCTTCTTCAAGGGCTGCTAAAATAGCATTGGAAGAATATGTTGCACCAGAAACAGCATCGATATTTAAAGATTGAGAGGCTTGAACACGTGAAATAATTTCTTCAACGGCTTCTTTACCTAACCCCTCTGTTTCAGATTGAGTTACTTCAATCGATTTAATACTATGTTCATCAACTGTCACGATTACTTTGACCTCTCCATGAAAGCCGTCAACTTCTGCTTCGTAGGTTCCGGGAGTATATGTGAGCTCTTGAGCATAAGCAGCTAGAGTAGGTTGAACTAGAGGCACTAACATATTTGCCATAATCAATAGTATGGCGGTAACAGCTGTGAAAAAATATTTTTTCATAAATTTTCTCTCCTTTGATACATTTTTCACAATGTTATTATAGCGACTTCTATTATAAAAATCAATAATTTTTTTAAAATTTTTATATGAATAGTATGAAATTAAGTATATGATGTGATTAATATATTATTATTTATAAGCATTATAATATTAATTCGACAGATGTTTATGCGGTGACAATCATGATTAGTTGTTTTGTTATAAATATAATGGATGTATATATATGGATGATTGGGATTGCTAAGATGAGGCATGCTTGAGTAGATTCAAAAGAGTAAATGATGAGAGAGATTAGATAAAATGGTGGGCTGAGCAAAATGATAGTCTCCTTATTGGTATGGTATCCTTGTGTCCCTTTAGGACATCAACAAAGTGTTGAATGAAAAATACTCAAAACAAAAATCATCTTACCTTTCGTACAAAAAACACTTAATTTAAAAAAAATTGTAGAAAAATATTGACAAATCATCAGATGAATAATATATTGTAATTAATATTAATGCGAAAGCGGTTTACTTAAAGGAGGTTTTCTCATGGAGAAACAAATTGATCAACGTATAGAAGATGTTACGTATAATAGAGCGAAATTGTGGCAAATAATTTTATTCTCGACGAATAATTCATCGACTAATATTTATTTGGTAGCTTTTAGTTTTGTTACTTACTTCTCTACAGGTATTTTAGGCTTAGCTGCAATTTTTGTTAGTCAGTTGATGGGGTATATTCGTATCTTTGATGGTTTTATTGACCCAGCAATTGGAGTATTGATTGATAAGACTGATACTAAATTTGGGAAATATCGCCCAATTCTTATTTTAGGTAATCTTATTACAGCTCTTTCATTCGTATTCCTATTCAATATTCATCATTTTGGGAAAGCGATGACAATGCCGCTATTTGTAATAGCTTTGATTGTACATAAAATTGGTTATTCATTACAACAAACGATTACAAAAGCTGCACAAACTGCTTTGACAAATGATCCAAAACAACGTCCATTATTTAATATTTTTGATGGAATCATGTCAGCTATTTTATTTTCGGGCAGCCAAATCGTTATCTCTGGAATTCTTGTACCAAAGCATGGTGGTTTTACTGAAAATTTCTTTATTGAATTGATTACATTAGTAATAAGTATTTCAGCAGTATTGGGGTTGTTAGCTGTTATTGGTATTTGGCAAAAAGATAATAAAAAATATTTTGGTCTTGGAGAAGAAAAAACGAAAAAGACAAGTTTTAAAGATTATTGGAAAATTATTAAAGGTAATCAACCACTGCAAGTTCTTTCTCTTTCTGCGGCGTTCGTAAAATTTAATGCTACATTGTTAGGTGATTCAGTCGTAACAGTTATGTTATTTGGTATTTTATTTGGTGATTACGCATTATCTGGTATTATTGCTGGGATGATGGTTATTCCCAATATTTTAGTTACAACATTCAATGCAAATGTGGCTCGCAAATCAGGGTTACGCCGTGCGTACATTATGTCCTTGCAAATTGGGACAATTGCTATGCTATTAATAGCGGGTTTGTTATACTTTGGTAATATTGGTAGTCTTAATTTAAGACAATTTGGCCCTTATACAATTGCATTTCTTGTATTATATGCAGTAGGTCGCTATTTTTCAACAACACCTTCAGGTCTTGCTTTAACGATGGGGGCAGATATTTCAGACTATGAAACTTCAGTTTCAGGTCGCTATGTTTCAGGAATGATTGGAACCATTTTCTCATTAACTGATTCACTTGCTTCGTCATTTGCACCAATGGTAGTTGGTTGGGTACTTGCAGCAATTGGTTTTGCGAAAGCATATCCAACAGCTGACACCCCTCTAAGTCCTGAATTAAAAACCGTAACAATTTTATTATTTGCGATTATTCCAGTAATTGCATCACTCATTGCACTTGGTTTGATGAAGTTTTATAAACTTGATAGTGAAACAATGATTCAAATTCAAGAAAAAATTCAAGTGATGAAAGCTGCTAAAGATGCAGGTCGTGCGCAAGATATTGCTAAAAATGTACTATTATCGGACATGGATTATGTTGATGTAACGCAATATCCAATTAAAGAAAACGAATAATAAAAAATAAACCTATTAAAAGTATTCTATCCTTTTAATAGGTTTATTTTTCTATATGAATAGCTTATTTGCCAAAGTATCCTGTTTCTCCTGCGGGGTATAATTCAGAGTTTTAGCCGATATTGAGTAGGTGTTTCTTGTTTAATTCGTTTAAAGACTTTAGAAAAATAATCACTAGATTGAAAGCCACATTTTTCTGATATTTCAGCTATAGTTAAATTCTTATTGGCAAGTAATTCGCAAGATTTTTCGATTCGAAATTGCTGTAAATAATCGGATAAAGATTGTTTAACTTCTCTGTGAAACAAAGCACTGAGATAGTTTTTGGATATATGGCAATGTTCTGCCAATTTATATAGAGATATATCCGTTTGATAATGTTCTTCAATGTACATGAGTGCTTTTTGTATCAGTGGTGCATACTGCGAAATTGTTCTATAACGTTGTACTAAGTCACAATAAAAGTAAATAATCGTATGATCGTAATCTGCTAGCCTATCAATAGATGTTTCTCGAATGATAGTATTTGCAATTTGTGAAGACAATTTGTCAATATAAAAAGGTGGAATATGATTCTTTTCAACAGCTTTTCGACAGAGTGTATTAAATGTACTATAACGCAGTTTTTTTTCAGATAAGGGGTCATTCGACCGGGAATTAAATGATAATGTTGCTTGATAATCCTTTAGAAAAATTGCTTCTTCGGCGTTTGCATTCGTAATTGCTAGTAAAATTTTATTTTCTAAAGCATAATAGTCCTCGATTGTATCGCTGTATTGTGATAAGTGTTGATGTGCTTTTGGTTCTTCTAAATATTTATTTGGTAGAACTTTAAGACGAATATCACGTTCACTAAACGTATTTATCAAGCTAACGAGTAGATAATCTAAATGATTTAAATCTTTAAAAATTATTTGGTTGTCATAGAACTCTTTGTAAAGCAAAGTTTTTTTATTATTTTCTGTATAGTTGGTCAGAAGTGGTCCGATTGTAATATAGGAATCATTCTCTGTTAAGTAATAAAATAAATAGTAGGTGAGATCATGATTGTCTGTAATACGAACTAATTCTGTGGGTTTAATAAAGCGCTGCAGGATGACAACGAATCGTTCGTATCCCTTTGAGTTTAGATAATGTTTTCGAAACCCATTGTCTATGGTTTCGATATTCTCCATTTGTAGCGAATAATGATGATATGGGATTTTAAGTGTCTGTAATGTTTTTTTGAAATAGGTTAAATTTTCTACCATAGTGCACCTCTTTTAGAATAGCATACCATAAAATATTACTGTTCAACAGTAATATTTTATGATTATTTATTGTTTGTAATACCTAACAAATTTTCAGCTAAATATTATATAGAATTAAAGAGAGAAGAAACGTATACTTTTAATGTAATCGATTGCAAGGTAGAGGATATTAAAACATAGTGTGAGCATGGGTACCCCAGCTCGAGCCACAATAGTAAGTCACTGGAGTGAGAGAAGCGCACAGAGTTGACTTCTGAGATGGCAGTGAGCTAATCCAGGCAAGCCGAAATAAAGGAGATTATTCAAATGAAAGAGTTTGGTGTCAAGGATCAGGTTGGTTATGTTTTTGGTGACTTAGCCGGTAGTATGGTAACCACCTACGTTGGAATGTTTTTCTTAACATTTTGTACCTATGTATTAGGGCTGAGTCCGCAATATATGGCGGGTTTGTTTTTATTTGCTAAGTTTTGGGATGCTGTCAATGATCCATTGATTGGTTCTATTCCTGATAGATATATGATAGGAAAATCCGGAGATAGATTTAAGCCGTACATAAAATTAGCGATGGGGCCTTTGGCGCTTTCTGTGCTAATATGTTTTGCGAATGTATCTGGTTGGGCGATGACGGCTAAACAAATTTGGGTTGCATTTGCTTATTTAATTTATGATTTATCTTATACGGGAACATCTATGCCTTATGGCGCTATGGCTTCAGTAATTACTGATAACCCAGAGGAACGAATGAAGCTATCGCGTGCCAGAAGTTTTGGTGGTATAGCGGTCGGTCTTTTCTTTATGCCAATTATCAATATGCTTGTATGGAATTCTGATCGGACACCTAATGTAAAAAATTACTTTTTGGTGGCAATTTTTGCTGCGCTGGGATCATTACTTTTCTATACAATAATGCTAGCAACTAGTACGGAACGGATTAAAACTACAAATATTGAGAAGGAAAAAATTTCAGATGATTATAGTTTTCGTGAAGTAATGAAAGATGCTTTACATAATCGACCGCTATTAGGTATTATGTTGACGACAATTGGTGGATTGATTGGTGCCTCAGCAGCGGGGACATTGTCAATGTATCTTTATCGAGAGTATTATCAAAACCCAAGAATTATGTCAATGAGTTCGATAATTAGCTTACCTATTACTTTGATCTGTTTCTTCGCTGTTCCAAAATTAGCGAAAAAATATGGCAAAAAAAATGTTGTAATCGGTGGATTGTGCTACAATTTGATTTTTTCACTTTGTTTATATATTTTTCCGATCGGAAATCCGATGACTTATTTAATTCTATCGAATATTTCTTCTGCGGGGGCCTTGGTATTTATGATTTTGACATGGGCATTTGTCACAGATATTATCGATTATCAGGAGTATAAAACTGGTCGTCGTGCAGATGGCACATTATATTCAATTTATACATTTAGTCGTAAGGTAGGAAGTTCTCTATCGAGTACTTTGATGACATTTTTACTTGGCGTGATTGGCTTCGTGTCTGGTGTTCAAGAACAGGCTCCTGGGGTAGGTGAAGGTATCCGTACTTTGGTGACATTGGCTCCGGTTTTAGCATGTATCGTTCAATTGATTGGGATGGGATTGGTTTATAATCTTAGTCGTGAAAAGACAGAGGCAATCCAAGAAGAATTGACTAATAGAAAAGCGGGTAGAGAGGTAATGTAATGAATATTCAACTAAAAACTTCGTGTGGGATTATCGAGGGAATAGATGGAAAGGATTATCATTCATATTTAGGCATTAAGTATGCAAATGCGAATCGGTTTGAATTGCCTTCGCTAGTGACAAAATGGGATGGAGTATATCATGCGACTAGACATGGTTCGGCTTGCATTCAGCGGAGAACTTTTACTCCGGAATCGGAAGATTCATTTTACTTTAAAGAATTTCGGAGAGAGTGTGAATTTACTTATAGTGAAGATTGTCATTATCTTAATATTTGGACACCAAAAGGCGTAAAAAATGCTCCGGTTATTTTATATATTCATGGTGGAGCATTCCAAGGAGGAGCGGGGAATGAATTACCTTTTGATGGGAAGCACTTTGCTCAAAAGGGAATTATATTTGCTACATGTAATTATCGTTTGGGGCCATTAGGTTTTGCTAGTCAAATTTTAGAAGGCAAAACTATAGCTAATTTGGGACTTTATGATCAATTAGCAGCTTTAAAATGGCTTCATAGAAATATTCATGATTTTGGTGGGGATCCGAATAACATTACTCTAATGGGACAATCTGCAGGTGCGATGAGTATTCAACAATTGGTGACTTCTGAATTAGTGAAGCCGTATGTTTCGAAGGCTATTATGACAAGTGGTGGTGGAATTAATGAAAAATTTGCTAAACCTCAACCGATTCAATTAGTTGCTCCGTTTTGGGAAAACTTTCGTCAAAAACTGGCAGAAAAAGGTAAAGATTGGAAAAATATTTCGTGTGAAGAGCTATTTAAAGAAGTTTATGAACAGCTGCGAAATTTTTCCAACTCTCTTGATTATCTTTCTCCGTGTATTGATGGGATACTTTTATCCGTAACTTATGAAAATCTGATGGAATCTATAGAGGAACCAAATATTCCATATCTTTTAGGAACAACAAAGGATGACATGTTGACTGATGTGCTATTTGATATGGCAACAAAATGGCGTAAGCGACGCAATAAGATACTTCCAGAATCAGCATTTCAATTTTATTTTGCACGCAATCTCCCTGGTGATGAAGTTGGTGCATGGCATTCCAGTGATTTATGGTATACGATAGGGAATTTTGAAAAGTGTTGGCGACCATTTACAAATTGGGATAAAACTATCTCAAATATGCTACAGTCATATATTATTCAATTTGTAAAAACGGGGAATCCGAATCACGAGGGTTTAGAGTATTGGGGGACAGAAGACGAAAAATGTCTTATTATAACAGATGATAAAATGATATATTCTAGATTAGAGATGATGTAGCATTGGTTTGCTATTTCGATAGGTGGTAAAAATGAGAAAAACGAAAATATTAGATGATTGGAACTTTGGAAGATTAAGTAAATTTCAATATAATGCTGGACAAAATTCTATTCAATTAGAAACTGTAAAAATTCCGCATACTTGGTATCGTGAAGGTGCAGAAGATAATTCTGGGTATGGATACTATTCTAAATGTTTATCAGACAATGAATTGCTAACAGGCTTTCATTACGTACGATTTCAAGCAGTTAGTTTAATTGCAACTGTATATTTCAATGGGAAACAAATAGGACATCATGAAGGAGGATATTCAGCTTTTACTGTTTCTTTACCCACTGAATTATTACGTGATGAAAATATATTAGAAGTTTTTGTATCTAATATTGTATCGGATGAAATTTCTCCTTCTGCTGGTGATTTTACAATCTTCGGGGGTATCCATAGAGAGGTAGAGCTCATCAGTTTTGACAGTGAACAGCACTTTGATGTGACCTATTTCGGTACAGATGGAGTCATTGCTAGAACCATGTTAAACGCTAATTTCACTACAGGTCATCTGACAATTGAACCGCAAATAAAAGGGAATATGAATAATAATTCATTCTTTGAAGCTAATTTATTTGATACTGAACAGAATCGTGTTGTTTCGTGGCAGTTTGACAAAAACTTAGATGCAATTGTTTCAAACCCAATGTTATGGCAGGGAAAAGAAAATCCCTATCTCTATACACTAGAGGTATTATACCGAGATAAGACACAGATATTTGATCGGGTTCATCGAGAAATAGGTTTTCGTCATATCCAAATGTCTGAAAATACTGGGTTCTATCTTAATGGGCAATCAATGAAAATTAATGGTATAGCAAGACATAATGATAGTGCGAATGTTTATTCTGCACTTACTCAGGAGGAATTAGAAAAAGATTGGGAATTAATTGAAGAAATAGGTGCTAATGCGCTACGTTTGTCTCACTATCAGCATTCTAAAGAATTATATGAGGAAGCAGATCGGCGTGGTTATGTAGTCTGGGCAGAGATTCCATTATTAAAAATTTCTTTTACAGAAACTGCTAAAGCGAATATAAAATCACAAATGGCTGAGTTGCTTTTGCAAAATTGTCATAATCCAAGTATTTGTTTTTGGGGTGTACAAAATGAGGTGGCGATTTATACAGAGGATATCTTGGCTGCTCCTTTTATTGAGGAAGTAAAACAGTATGCAGAATCAATTGATGCTACACGAATTTATACCGTTGCAAATCTTTTTACTGTGAAACCAGAAAGTCCACTTAATCAGACAACAAAAATGGTTGGTTATAATATCTATTTTGGATGGTATTACGGAAAAATGGAAGATTATGGCAATTTCCTGGATGATTGTCATGAAAAATCACCTGAAATAGCTTTGGGTGTGTCTGAGTACGGTGTAGATGCAAATATTGCGTTCCATAGTTCAGAACCTAAAGTGAGAGATTATTCTGAGGAATTTCAAGCGTTATTCCATGAGACGGTTTATCCACAAATACAAAGCAGAGACTTTCTTTGGGGTAGTTTTATCTGGAATATGTTTGATTTTTCTAGCAGTCATCGTGATGAAGGAGGCATTAAGCATCGTAATTTGAAGGGCTTAGTAACTTATGATCGCAAATTAAAAAAAGATGCTTTTTACTATTATAAAGCTCAGTGGTCATCTATTCCGTTTGTTCATCTTGCTGAAAAAAATTATGCTAGTCGAATAGAAGATGTATTAAGTCTCAAAGCATATTCTAATCAGTCTACTGTGGAATTTATTATTGGAGATAATCATTACTTAATCAATTCAGATAATGGAGTCTTTAAATTGGAAGTTCCATTTACTGATTTGCAAATTGAAGTTTCGGTTCGATGCAAAATGCTAGAAGACAGAGCGGTTTTTTATAGGGTCAAAAAATTGCCGACCACATATATCTATCGAGATGCTAATCCAGGTGTCAATGTCCAGAATTGGTTTGAAAACGAAGAGGAAAAGGCTAGACTTTTTCCTGAAGATGCGTATTCTATTATGGATTCAATATCGATTTTACTGGACAATGAAGCTACAATATCCGTTTTAGCAAAATATATGCCGGAACATTTACTTGATATGCAAAAACGTGGTGGCAACTTGCCACTTCATAGAATCATCTATTATTTAAAAGGTTCTTATACAGAAGATGATGTTCAAGTTATTAACAGTGCATTAAATGAGATTAAAAAGTATTGACAAGTGATTTTAATTAGAATAAATGGTTTACATAGTAGAGAAGTATTTTTTTAACATAAATGCCTCTCTGCTGTTTTTGTGCATATGGAAAGACTACCTGCCTAAAAGTCATTAGATATCTTTTGCGGGAGTAAGGTTTTACTAAAAACAAGTGTAATTCCCAGCTTTATCAGTATCTGTGGGGATTAAAATAATAGAAATAAGCATCCGACATCAGATGATTTCAGGAAAAATCTTAAACGTTTGACAAATCATCTGATGAATTTTATAATCAATAATATAAACCACTTTTGAAAAGGAGGTGCTATTTGAAAATTGTTACTTCGGAGAAATCGGAGTTCGATTAACACCATCTCACCATTAAAAGATGATTCAGACGTAGTCCTTTGATTGTTCATTCGGTGGTTCTGATTTAAATATTTTGTAAACTTTAGGACAACTGGGTTATTCTATTTTGCTCGTTTCAGCGATTCTAGATAATGATTTAGATATAATGATGGAATCATTCTTGTTTGTACAGCAAAATGAATAAGAAAATGTGGTGAAAGTGGGTGAATGGCTAAGGATTTATTATTACCAAAAAGATTCTCGCCACGTTTGAGTCACGTACTCTATGACCGAAAGTATTCGACATTTTATGAATATAAGTTGGAAGACTATGGTATTGATGTGATTTGTGAAGAGGTGGACAGGCTTCATATTAGTGGGATGATGGTGGTGATTAATCCAGAAATGTACAATATTGCAAAGGAAAAAGATATTCTGATTTCTTTTGATTTGAATTAGCGCGAAAATTTTTAACAATTCTTTCAACAAGTTCATGATGCTTTATCCAAGCTGGGTGCATTAGCAGATGTCTGTATGGGATTAAAGGCGTTCTCGTTAGTGGCAAAGTCGAGAGGACTAAGACCGTATATATATTTTGTGGTGTTGTTGAGCGTGTTATGTGAAACAGCATAGCATAATAATTTACAGACAATTGTTTTTACTGAGAGAAAAATTGGTGCGACTGATGAATATCGATAAAAAACTTATCTCTATGGCGGAAACAACTATCTTTTGTACCAGATGAATCTAGAATCAATTAAAGTGTAGAATCGGAAGACGCTTATAATATTGGTGTCATATATGTATTGTTAGAAGAGAAAAACTTGCAGGAATTCTTAGGTATTGCGATAGCCTGCTTTAAATTTAAACACATCATTGAAGGTGATATTAATATCATCGTAAAATAGGATATGGAACAATTAATGAATAAAGGAAAAATGGATATAAAACGATAGTGCGAGCAAGGGGCTCTGATTCGAACGTTCTACGTGTACGTCAAGTCAACCCGAGCGAGCCGAAAGCAATTACTAGGAGGAAGATTATGTTATACCCAATTCAAACAAAAACACGCTCTGTATATTCTTTAAATGGTATTTGGAGTTTTTATCAAGGGGAAAATGATGTCGAGTCTGTTTTAGATACGGATGAAGTGATGGTTGTACCGAGTTCGTTTAACGACCTCGTTGTTGACAATGATAAACGCCTTTTCATTGGTGATAACTGGTATGAAACAACGGTTTCTTTACCACAAATCAGTTCAGAGGAAGAATTAGTTGTGCGCTTTGGGTCTGTTACGCATCAAGCAAAAGTATACGCAGATGGGCAATTAATCGGTGAGCATAAAGGAGGCTTTACACCGTTTGAATGTTTAGTGCCAGAAACACTGTACCAAGCTGAAAGTTTCCGTTTAACAGTTTGTGCAAATAACGAATTAAATTATTCAACCTTACCAGTTGGAAATTATTTTGAAGAAGTACAAGCAGATGGCTCAGTGAAAAAAGTGGTTAAGGAAAACTTTGATTTCTTCAACTATGCCGGTATCCAGCGCAATGTCCATCTCTATAAACGTCCTAAAACACACATTAAAGATATCGTTATTGTCAGTGAATTATCCGATGATTTATCAAAAGCGCACGTTTCAGTGAGCGTTGAAGTGGTAGGTGATGGATTAGATACACGAATTACCATTTTTAATCAAGATGGAGAAACACTAGGTACACTCGATGCCGGTCAAATGACGATTGATTCGCCTCGTTTATGGGAAGTGTTAGATGCGTATCTATATACAGCGAAAGTGGAACTGCTTAAAGATGATAAAGTTATCGATATCTATATTGAAACATTCGGTATTCGCAAAGTAGCTGTAGAAAATGGACAATTTTTAATTAACAATAAGCCTGTTTACTTTAAAGGCTTTGGTAAACACGAAGATACATTTATCAATGGGCGTGGATTTAATGAAGCAGCAAACTTGATGGACTTGAATCTGTTGAAAGAAATCGGTGCAAACTCCTTCCGTACATCACACTATCCATACTCGGAAGAAATGATGCGTTTGGCTGATCGCTTAGGCGTAGTGGTTATTGATGAGGTGCCAGCAGTAGGACTCTTTCAGTTATTTACTGCAGCACTCAATATAACAATGCAAGAAGGAGAAGTTAAAAATACCTGGGAAGTTATGGAAACAAAAGATGCACACGAGTTAGTCATTGATGAATTGATTCAACGTGATAAAAACCATCCATCAGTGGTGATGTGGGTGGTTGCTAATGAACCTGCTGGACATGAAAAAGGTGCTCGTGCATACTTTGAACCACTGATTCAACGCATGCGTGACCGCGATCCTCAAAAACGACCAGTCACTTTAGTTAATATTATGCATGCAACACCTGATAAAGATGAAGTTATGGATCTAGTTGACGTTATCAGTCTGAACCGTTATTATGGATGGTATGTATCTCATGGTGAATTAGATGCGGCAGAAAAAGAATTGCGTAAGGAATTAGAGACATGGCAATCATTGTATCCAGAAAAACCGATTTTAATCACTGAATATGGTGCGGACACGTTACCAGGCTATCACTCTATGTGGGATATTCCATATACAGAAGAGTATCAAGTTGATTATTATGATATGAATCATAAAGTGTTTGATAGTATTTCAAACCTTGTCGGTGAACAAGTATGGAATTTTGCAGATTTTGAAACAAATGTTGCGCTAATTCGTGTTAAAGGTAATCATAAAGGACTATTTTCACGTAGCCGGGAACCAAAACAGATTGTTAGAGAAATCAAGAAGCGCTGGACAGAGATACCACATTATAATTATAAAACAAAATAATCGAAGCGAGTAGAATCGGAGGTTACTATGGCAAAACCACGTGTTGAGCAAGCTGCGGAGCGTCTTTGGCAATATATTATTGATAATAATATGGAAGTTGGCGAAAAACTACCTAATGAATACGATTTGGCTGAGGTTTTGGAAGTAGGACGTTCAACAGTTCGGGAAGCAGTAAGAATTTTAGCAGGTAGAAATATTTTAGAAGTCCGTCAAGGTTCAGGTACGTATATTAGTAGTAAGAAGGGGATTGCAGAAGATCCGCTCGGCTTTACATTAGTAAAAGATCGCCTTAAATTAACTACTGATTTATTTGAATTACGTTATCTATTGGAGCCGCGTATTGCTGAGAGAGCTGCGCAATTTGCGACAGATGAAGATATTGAAAAATTAGAAGAAGTTGTGATTGCAATTGAAAAATCATTTGAGTTAAATGATGGCAAACACCAAGAACTTGATGTGAAATTTCATACGATGCTTGCTGAGATGAGTGGCAATATTGCTATGACCAGCTTAGCGCCAATCATTAATGACTCGATTCGTCTGATTAATGAAGATTATGCGAGTCATCGGATGACTGAGTCGAGTTTGAAGGCACATCGAAATATTCTTTATGCAGTACAAAACCGTCATCCAATTGCAGCTTATGATAGTATGTTGGGGCATGTGCTTGAAGTTAGACAGACAGTTATTGCAGACTGGTCGAATAAACACATTCCAACGCATGGATTACGAAAATAATAATTAAAAACAGGGCGAAACAGTCCTGTTTTTTCAGTGCAATACCATTGACAATTCATCAGATGAATTGTATAATAAAATAAAATGATGACGCTTACTGATGGAGGATGGATATGTTAGAACAGTTACAAAAAAATTATTTCTTTGCAGTCATTCGCGGAAAAGATGAGCAAGATGCGATAGAAATCGCTCGTCACGCGATTAAAGGTGGTATTCGAAATATTGAGATTACATTTTCAACACCGAATGCGACGAAGGTGATAGCGCAGTTGTCAGAAGAATTTGCAGATGATTCATCAGTTGTTATCGGCGCTGGAACCGTGATGAATACAGAATTGGCTGAACAAGCGATAGCAGCGGGGGCGAAATTTTTGGTGAGTCCGCATTTTTCACAAGATATACAAATAGTGGCTAAAGTGCACGAAAATTTGTACTTCCCTGGGTGTGCAACGGCAACGGAAATCGTGACGGCTAGTGAGGCAGGGTGTCCTGTTATTAAACTGTTTCCAGGAGGAGTTTTGGGACCAGGATTTATAAAAGATATTCATGGTCCAATCCCAGAAGTGAATTTGATGCCGTCAGGTGGCGTATCGTTAGACAATGTTGCAGCATGGAAAAAGGCAGGAGCATGCGCAGTGGGTATCGGTTCAGCTTTAGCAAGTAAAGTAGCGACTGATGGATATAATAGTGTCACTGAAATAGCTGAAGCATTTGTCAAAGCAGCAGGAGATGAACCAAATGTTTAATGATAAAAACTTTATGCTCAATAATGAGCCGGCAAAGAAATTGTATGAGCAGATTAAAGAAGAACCAATCTTTGATTATCATTGCCATTTAAACCCTCAAGAGATTTTTGAAGATGAGGTATATGATAACATTGTAGATTTGTGGTTAGGCGGCGACCATTATAAATGGCGTTTGATGCGTGCCAATGGTATAGCTGAAAATGAAATAACTGGTTCCGCATCAAAGTTGGATAAGTTTAAGGCATTTGCTCGAACACTTGAGAAATCTTACGGTAATCCCGTTTATCATTGGTCTGCGATGGAGTTGAAAAATGTTTTTGGTATAGAGGAACCGTTAACGGCAGCAAATGCTGAAGAATTATACCACCAACTTAATGCATATTTAGTGGAGTACCAAATTAGTCCGCGTAAATTAATTAAGGCGAGTAAAGTTGCATTTATCGGCACAACAGATTCTCCATTGGATAGTCTTGAATGGCATGAAAAGTTAGCGGCAGATAACAGCTTTGAAACGGTGGTGGCACCGACGTTTAGACCAGATGAAGCCTTTATTGAACATGTTAATTTCAAAAACTTTATGACCCGTTTATCAGCAGTGACTGGCAAAAAAGTGACTGATTTTACTGATTTTATGTCTGCGCTTGAACAACGTATTGCCTATTTTGCTAAACATGGGTGTAAGGCGTCAGATATTAGTTTTACAGAAATTGTGTTTGAACAAGTGGATAAAGCATTATTGGATGAATTGTTAAATAAAGTAATTGAAGGATATGAGCCGAATCAACAAGAAATAAATCAATGGCAAACAGCTGTATTTGCTGAACTATGTCGATTATATAAACAATATGGTTTTGTGACACAAGTGCATTTTGGTGCGTTGCGGAACAATCACTCGATATTATATCAACAACTTGGAGCGGATATTGGTATTGATTCAATGGGTGACCAAACTCGCTTAGCCATCAATATGAACCGACTTTTAGATAATCTGGTGCAAAAAGATAGCTTACCTAAAATGGTTTGGTACAATCTCAATCCGGCTTATAATATTGTAGTTGCGAATACATTGCAAAACTTCCAAGCGAATGATGCAGGTATCGCCGGCTATCTACAATTTGGTGCAGGCTGGTGGTTTGCTGATACCAAACTCGGTATGATTAGTCAGATGAACGCACTGGCAGAGCAAGGTATTTTAGCGAACTTTATTGGGATGCTAACGGATTCGCGTAGTTTTTTGTCTTATCAACGACACGATTATTTCCGTAGAATCTTAGCGAATTATCTCGGTCAATGGATGGTTGATGGTGAAGTTCCAGAAGATTATGATGCACTTGGTGCAGTAGCTAAAGCTATCTCGTATGGTAATGCCGTCCGCTATTTTAATTAAATAAAAAAATAAGAAAGTATGGTATTAAATTTATGAAAATGTCATTTCGCTGGTACGGGAAAAAGGATCCCGTCAGTTTAGAAGAAATTAAAGCTATTCCTGGTATGCAAGGAATTGTTACGGCTGTTTACGATGTTCCGGTGGGGCAAGCATGGCCGTTAGAAAATATACTTGAGTTGAAAAAGATGGTTGAATCAGCAGGATTAGAAATCACTGTTATTGAGTCAATTCCTGTTCACGAGGACATCAAACAAGGTAAACCTAATCGTGATGAGTTGATTGAAAATTATAAAACATCCATTACCAATGTGGGTAAAGCAGGAATTCCGGTTGTTTGTTATAATTTTATGCCGGTATTTGATTGGACGCGTTCAGACTTAAATCGTTCATTACCTGATGGAACAACCTCGCTGGCATTTCTTAAGTCGGATTTAGAAGGGGTTGATCCTGTTGCGGATGATTTGAACTTGCCAGGATGGGATTCATCTTATTCAAAAGAGGAAATGAAAGCAATTATCGAAAATTATCGTGAAAATATTTCAGAAGAAGATTTATGGGAGAACTTAGAATATTTCATTAAAGCAATTATGCCGACAGCTGAGGCAGCTGGAGTGAAGATGGCGATTCATCCTGATGATCCGCCATATGGAATCTTTGGATTACCACGTATTATTACTGGTCAAGAAGCGGTTGAACGTTTCTTAAATATTTATGATTCTGAATATAATGGAATTACAATGTGTGTGGGTTCATATGCATCTGACCCTAAAAATGATGTGCTGGCGCTTACTGAATATGCGCTGAAACGTCATCGGATTAATTTCATGCATACCCGTAATGTGACGGTGGGTGATTGGGGCTTCCAAGAGACTGCACATTTATCTGAAGCAGGAGATATTGATATGAATGCTGTCATTAAATTGTTGGTTGAGTATGATTGGCAAGGTAGCTTACGCCCAGATCATGGACGCCGTATTTGGGGGGACCAAACAAAAACACCAGGTTATGGGCTGTATGACCGTGCGCTTGGGGCAACATATTTTAATGGTCTTTATGAAGCAAATATGCGAGCAGCAGGAAAAGAACCAAATTTTGGCACAAAAGAAAAAACGGTAGGTAACGAATAGTAATAGTGAGGGCGAGGTTGATCTTTCTTGAGCCACTGGAGGAAGCTGACGACGTGCGGATAACGCACAGAAGAAGTTTTTAAAGTGGACGCCGAGTCAGCCTGAGCACACCAGAATACGGAGGTTTAACATGTCAAAAACAATAGAATTTAAAGATAAAGTAGTCGTAATTACAGGCGCAGGAGGGGTACTCTGTGGTTTTTTCGCCAAAGAATTTGCTAAAGCGGGCGCAAAAGTAGCTTTGTTAGATTTAAACGAAGAAGCAGCGCAACAGTTTGCTGATGAGATTGTAGCAGCAGGCTGTATTGCTAAAGCATATAAAGCAAATGTGCTTGAGAAAGATAATTTAGAAGAAGTACGTCAAGCAGTATTGGCAGACCTTGGTCCTACAGATATCTTGGTCAATGGAGCGGGAGGAAATAATCCTAAAGCGACAACAGATAATGAGTTCCATGAAACTAATCTTCCTGAAGAGACCAAAACATTCTTTGACTTGGATAAATCAGGTATCGAGTTTGTGTTCAATCTTAACTATTTAGGCACATTATTACCAACACAAGTCTTTGCTAAAGACATGATTGGTCGTACTGGTGCGAATATTATTAATATTTCATCAATGAATGCTTATACACCATTGACGAAAATTCCAGCTTATTCTGGAGCAAAAGCAGCAATTTCTAACTTTACCCAATGGTTAGCAGTTCATTTTTCACAAGTAGGTATTCGTTGTAATGCGATTGCACCTGGTTTCTTAGTGAGTAATCAAAACCGTGCGTTGTTGTTCAATGAAGATGGTAGTCCATCAGCTCGTGCGGAGAAAATTTTACGCAATACACCGATGGGACGTTTTGGTGAAGCAGAAGAATTGGTAGGTGGACTATTCTTCCTTGCGGATGAAAATTTAGCAAGTTTCGTTAATGGAGTGGTGTTACCAATTGATGGTGGCTTCTCAGCTTATTCAGGTGTTTAATCGTCGCTATTAACAAAAACAGTTAAGGTTGGTGAGTCATTGCCAGCCTTTTTTGTATTGGCGAATGGCAGAAAGATAAATTATGAGAAAACATTACATCAGATGAATTATGGATATAATATAGATTGACAAATGTAAATCGCTTTTATATAATTAAATCATCAGATGATTTTAGGGAGGAGACTCCGATGCTAAATAATGAATTTGTATTCTGTGTGGACTCAGATGGGTGTGCAATGGACACGATGACCTATAAGCACGAGTTGTTTTTTGGTCCGATTGCAGCAGATGTTTTTGAAATAACAGATAAAGAGATTTTCCTTACGGAGTGGAATCGTGTGAATTTATACTCTAAAACTCGTGGTGTTAACCGTTTTGTCGCGTTAGTGATGTGCCTTGATTTTGCAGGAATTCAGGGAATTGATAACCTTAAGCAATGGGTTGAGACGACAACTTCTTTGTCAAATGTTTCATTAGAAAAAGCTTTGGCAGAACATCCGGCTGATGATTTACAAAAAGCGTTGGATTGGTCCAACGAAGTGAATCGCCAGATTAAAGGTTATACAGGGGATAGCCTAGCGTTTTCAGGTGTATTAGAAGGATTAAAAACCCTACATGAATTGGGAAGAGTCTATGTCGTTAGTTCAGCCAATCGGGAAGCTGTCGAAGAAGAGTGGGTAGAACAAGGATTGTACAATCACATTGATGAAATGTATTGTCAAGATAAAGGTAAGAAAGAAGATGTAATCGCAGAACTGATTCATAACGGATATGCGCCAGAGCGCATTATGATGGTAGGTGATTCACCGGGAGATTTCGATGCTGCAAAACAAAATGGGACGGCATTTTATCCAATTTTAGTGAATCGAGAAGTAGAGTCTTGGACAGATTTACGTGAAACAGTCGCTGAGAAATTTGTAAATGAAACTTTTACTAAAACCAATCAAGAAATATTAGTAACGGCATTTTGGAATAATTTAGAATTGTGAGGGAATGAGATGGCACATTTAGTTGATTTAAGAAAAACACCCTATAACTTGGATGACAAAGCGATTGCATGGGTTGAAGAGACAATTGCAAATATGACTTTAGATGAAAAAATTGGACAGTTATTTGTTAATATGGGCAGTCAACGTACGGAAGAATACTTAACGGGTGTATTGAATGATTACAAAATTGGTGCGGTTCGCTATGCTCCGGGACCTGCTGCTGATGTGTGGGAACAGAACTATATTTTACAGACTAAGTCTAAGATTCCATTGATTATTGCAGCAAACACTGAATCAGGTGGTAATGGTGCTGTGACCGATGGAACGAAAATTGGCGATGAAGTTAAAATTGCAGCAACCAATAATCCTAAGTATGCCTATGAATTAGGTCGTTTAGCTGGAATTGAAGCATCTGCAGTAGGATGTAATGCGTCATTTGCACCGATTATGGACCTTAGTCGTAATTGGCGCAACCCAATTATTGCCAACCGTACTTGGGGAGCTGACGTTGAGCAAGTCTTAAATCTATCTAAGGAATATATGCGTGGTATCATGGAGCATGGCATCGTGCCATTTGCGAAACATTTTCCAGGTGATGGGATTGACGAACGCGACCATCATCTTTCTTACGCATCAAATCCAATGAATAAGGAAGAATGGATGGAAAGTTTTGGCCGTATATATGGTGAAATGGCGAAGGCGGGTCTACCAGGGATTATGGCTGGTCATATTCATTTACCTAATGTTGAAAAAGAAATGCATCCTGAACGTGAACTGGATGATATGCTACCAGCTTCATTAAACAAAACACTATTGGATGAGTTATTACGTGGCGAGCTAGGTTATAATGGAGCGATTGTAACGGACGCTTCCCATATGGTGGCAATGACCGCTTCATTACCACGGCGTGAATTATTACCGACAGCCATCGAAGCAGGATGTGACCTCTTCTTATTCTTCAATGATCCAGATGAAGACTTGAATTGGATGAAAGAAGGGTATGAAAAAGGCTTACTATCTGATGAACGTCTGCATGACGCATTGCGTCGGACACTCGGTTTAAAAGCTAAACTTGGACTTCACCAATTCGAAGGTCGTCGCGAAGAAATAATGTTACCAAAAGAAGAAGCACTGAAATTAATTGGCACAGAAGAAGCAAAAGTAGTTGCAGCTGAAGTTGCAGATACAGCCATTACATTGGTTAAAGCAAAACAAGAAGGCATCTTCCCGGTGACACCAGAACGCTACAAACGTATCTTATTAGTAGAAGTAGAAGGCTATAAGGGTGGATTTGGTGCGATGATTAATTCAGGTAAGAAACGCGCGGCTGATACCTTAAAAGAGTTATTAGAACAAGCAGGACATGAAGTATCAATTTGGGAGAACACAGAGGAGCGCATTAAAAAACTGCCGGAGGAAGAACGTCCTCGTGCAATTCAAAATGTTTATGCTTCCAAGCGTCCAATCGCTCAAATTACTGATAGTTACGATTTAATTATCAACCTAGTCGATGTTAACTCTGGTGGGACAACGCAACGAATTATTTGGCCAGCGGCAAAAGGGACTCCAGACCAACCGTTTTATGTTCATGAAGTGCCAACCATCGTTGTATCCGTAAACCATCCATTTGCATTAGCGGATATGCCACAAGTAGGGACGTATATTAATGCCTATGATGGTATGCCGAGTACGATGGCTGCATTAGTAGAAAAATTAGCTGGGCGCTCAGAATTTACAGGTGTATCACCAGTTGATGCTTACTGTGGCTTGATTGATACACATATTTGGCGTAAGTAATCGTTTCGTAAAAGGATACTATTTTTTAAGACTAGACAGTTGATAAAGCTGTTTAGTTTTATTTTTTTATGGTGGGTATGTTAGTCTGTTTAAATTTTATGCAATACGTTGGAATTAGTTGAATTGAATGCTCATTGTCAAAATCCAGATTTATTAATCGGTTGACGTTGATTATTATTAACCAACATTCGTGTAAGCAATAGTAAATAAATCGAGTGCAGGGAAGATAATGAGAAAATGATTATTAGGATAATTGGTGAATATCTTGAAATAACGCTTTCGTTGAAGTATACTAAAGACAAATATTTCTCTTTTAGAAAGTTATTTTCCAAATAAGAAAGGTTAGTAATATATGAGTAAAGAAAAAACATTATCACGATTAATGCAAGCAGGTGTCATCGCTGTTTTACGAGCTGAAAATGAAATATTAGCAAATAAAATGGTGCATGCGATTATAAAAGGCGGGGTAGAGGCCATTGAATTGACGTTCTCCACGCCAAATGTTGATCAAGTACTACGTCAATTGAAGATAGAATTACCAGATACTCTATTAGGTGTTGGGACTGTTTTAGATGCAATTTCAGCACGCATTGCAATTTTGGCAGGGGCAGATTTTATTGTCAGTCCTGCGTTTGATGTTGAGACTGCTAAATTATGTAATTTATACCGTATCCCGTATTTACCAGGCTGTGTTTCAATGACAGAAATGACGATTGCATTACAATATGGTGTAGATATTATCAAGGTATTCCCAGGCAGTTTGGTAGGACCGGATTATATTAAAGCAGTGAAAGCGCCATTACCGCAAGTAAATGTGATGCCGACAGGTGGTGTTAATTTAGAAAACATGGATAAATGGCTAAAAGCAGGAGCCGTGGCGGTAGGTGTTGGCGGCGCATTAAGCAAAGTTGAAGGCGACGATTTTGATGGTCTAACTGCTTTAGCTAAACAATATATGGATAGATTAAAAGAAATTAGAGGTGAATAATTTGACCAAAGTCTTATCACTGGGAGAGAGTTTGTTACGGTTATCCACAACAAGTAGTGAACGTTTACGTTTTTTGAACCGTCTTGATGTGACATTTGGCGGCGCTGAAGCCAATGTTGCTGTCAATTTAAGCCAACTAGATCATGATGTTCGCTATGCAACCGTCATTCCTAATAATGAATTAGCAGAAAATATTTATTTGCAAATGCGTAGTTTTGGTGTTGATACTTCACAAATTAAACAAACTGAGACAGGTCGTTTAGGAAGTTATTTTGTGGAAGTAGGGTCAGATTTACGTGCGAGCTCAGTATTGTATGACCGTGCATTTTCTGCTATTGCGATATTAGATGAACCAATATGGGATATGGAGGCATTGTTTAAGGGTGTCACACATTTTCATACGACAGGGATTACTCTAGGATTAAGCAAGTTTTGGCATGAGTATTTAGTTAAATTAATACAGTATGCACATAAAAAAGGCATTATAGTAAGTTTTGACATGAATTATCGTCAGAAATTATGGACGCAAGCTGAGGCTAAAGCTGTCTTTCAAAAAGTGTTGCCGTATGTGGATATATTATCTGCCAATCGCTTAGATGCAAACTATTTTATGGACATTGATATTGAAACACATAGTCATCCAGAAGCATTTTTGGCACAAATAGCGCAAAAGTATCCAAATGTTAAGGTGATTTATGGCACTAATCGGATATCGATTACGCCCAATCAATATGATTTAACGGGCTTTTATTATGATGCAAAACAACTGGAATTGACGCATTCCAAACAATATAAAATTCAATTTGCTAATGATCGTATAGGTGCGGGAGATGCTTACGCAGCTGCCATACTGGATGGCATTATTAAAGGTCGTCCGGCCCAAGTGTTAGTAGATTTTGCTGTTGGAGCTTCTGTATTAAAACATACTGTTTTTGGAGATGTCAACCGTTTTTCTGAGCAACAAATTGAACAATTTATCCGTTCAAGCGGCGGGAATATTGTTCGGTAATATATTAATAAAAGAGGAGAGATTTTTTATGACAACTTATGAGACACGTTATTCACATTCACCAGAGGATATTCGTCATTATTCAACGGAAGCATTACGTCGTGAATTTTTAGTAGAGGAAATTTTTGTCCCCGGAGAAGTGAAATTAACTTACACGCATGATGACCGACAAATTTTTGGAGGGGTAACACCGACAAATGAACCTTTAGAAATTATTTTATCTGCTGAATTAGGTGTTTCTTACTTCCTAGAACGTCGTGAATTAGGTGTGATTAATATCGGCGGTGATGGTTATATTACTATTGACGGTCAAAAAGAATCGATGAAGAAGCAAGATGGATATTATATTGGTAAAGAAACAAAAAATGTTGTATTTGAGTCTGCTGATGTAAAAAAACCGGCTAAGTTTTATGTGGTTTCTGTACCAGCGCATCATAAACATCCAAATGTAAAAATCTCAATTGATGATATTACACCACGTGAAACAGGAGAAGATATCACATTAAATAAACGTAAAATATTCCAATACATTCACCCAAATATTTGTGAAAGTTGTCAATTACAAATGGGATATACAATTTTACAAGAAGGAAGTTCATGGAATACAATGCCTTGTCATACTCATGAACGTCGTATGGAGACATATTTATACTTTGATATGGCGGAAGATACTCGTGTATTCCATTTTATGGGTAAACCAGACGAAACCAAGCATTTAGTAATGTCTTCTGAGCAAGCAGCAATAAGTCCAAGTTGGTCAATTCATTCAGGGGTTGCGACAAGTAATTATAGTTTTATTTGGGCTATGTGTGGTGAAAATATCACCTATGATGATATGGACTTTGTTGATATGAAGGATTTGAAATAGTTACTATAAAATATAGTGTTAGGGTGGGGTTCTGCTTCGAACCACTGGGAAAAATCTAATCGTGTGTGAAATACACAGAGGGATTTTGTGAAGTGGAGGTGAGGCAGCCCAAACGAACCAGAATAAAACATGGTGTGAGTGCGGGTGATTTGCCTCGGACCACTGGAGCGAAATCCAGACGTGTGTGAAACACACAGAGGGATTTTGCGAAGTGGAGGTGAGGCAGCCCAAACGAACCAGAATAAGGAGAGGAAAAATATGTCAGAATTAAATCAATATTCTAGAAACTTTTTTGATTTAGACGGTAAAGTAATTATCGTAACAGGAGGCAACACTGGACTAGGACAAGCGTATGCTGTTGCATTTGCGGAGTCAGGAGCCGATTTATTCATTACAACTTATGATAAAGATTGGGAGACTACTCGTGAATTAATTGAGGCAAAAGGGCGTAAAGTACACTTTTTCCAAATTGATTTAACCGCTGAAGGTGCTGCAGATGCTGTGGTTAAAGAATGTTTAGATGTATATGGAAAAATTGATGTATTAGTAAATAACGCAGGGACTATCCGTCGTGCACCATTATTAGAATATAAAGATGAAGATTGGCGTGCCGTAATGGATATTAACTTGAATGCATCTTACTATTTAAGCCATGCAGTAGCAAAAGTAATGGCTGAACAAAAATCAGGTAAAATTATTAATGTGGCTTCTATGTTAGCGTTCCAAGGAGGAAAATTTGTTCCACCGTATACAGCAAGTAAACATGCAGTAGCAGGAATTACAAAAGCTTTTGCGAATGAATTAGGTGCATTAAATATTCAAGTAAATGCTATTGCACCAGGTTATATTAAGACAGCTAATACAGCTCCAATTCGTGAGAATGTAGTACGTAATAAAGAAATCTTAGACCGTATTCCAGCAGGGCATTGGGCAGAACCGCATGAATTAATGGGAGCTATTGTATTCTTAGCAAGTCGTGCGTCAGATTACGTGAATGGTCACATTTTAGCTGTTGATGGCGGTTGGTTAGTTCGTTAGTAGGATGCTGTAAAGAAAGATTACAAATAGTGACTTATTCTAGCTATTTCGAATGAGTGAAAAGAGAGGCTGAAAAAGTGGACAGCCTCTCTTTAATTATAATTTGAGGAGGATGTAAAATGTTTCCATTAAATTTAGGTATTAGAGCACATGATATGAGAGATGGGGAATTTGAAACAGTAGTAAAAATGATGCGAGGATACGGATTAAAACATGCGCAATTAGCTCCATTTAAACAGTTTGGAACTGAATTAAAAAATCATAATTCGTTGTCACCGGGCTTTGCAAATCATATACGACATCAATTAGAACGTAATGAAGTAGATATTTCTGTATTGGGTTGTTATATCAATATAGTTCACTTGGACGATGAAATTAAGGAAGAAGAATTATCTAAGTATTTTACTGCATTAAGATTAGCAAAAAATTTTGGTGCTACATTGGTTGGAACAGAAACTGGCTCAGTGGGTAATGGTTATACATTAGAAAATTATAAAGAGGAATCGTTTGAACGTATGTTGGCATCGGTTAAACGCATGGTCAATGAAGCTGAAAAATGGGGAATAACTGTTGGTATTGAGCCTGGAGTCAATCATCCCTTGCATAATATTGAAAAAACAGAAAAATTGTTAAAGAGTATCCCATCGCAACATTTACAACTTATTTTAGATCCGGTAAATCTGCTGACAACTAAGACACATCAAAATCAAGTTTTAATAACTAATGAAGCTATTGAAAAGTTAGGAAATCGTGTAGCGGTATTTCATTTAAAAGATTATGTCATTGAAGATGATAAAGTGAAATTTGTCCCATTAGGACAAGGTATTATGGACATTAAACCAATTTTGGCTTATGCGAAATATCAACGTCCGCTGATTCAAATTAGTATGGAAGAAACAAAAGAAGTTAACTTGGTCGAGAGTTTGAAATATATCCAATCTGAGTATGAAAAAGTTTAATTGAGTAAAAATAGCAAGAAACTGAGGTGGATAGATATGAGAAAAATATTTATAGCAGGAGATTCGACAGCATCTATAAAGGAAAAACAAGCTTATCCTGAGACTGGATGGGGAGAGGCCTTTCGCTTTATGTTATCGAATAGAATTGAATTGAGAGATTATGCTGTCAATGGGCGGAGTACTAAATCGTTTATTACAGACGGTTTATTCGACAAAATTGATAAAGAAATTGAAGCGGGCGATTATTTATTGATTCAATTTGGTCATAATGACGGTAAAATAGATGACGAAATGAGATATACCGATCCAACAAGTGAATACCCTGAAAATTTAGTGAAGTACATTAATATGGCTAGAAAGCATAACGCAACGCCGATTCTATTAACATCAATATCAAGAAGAATGTTTGAAAATGGGACTTTAGTAGAAAATAATATTGGTCCCTATCCAAATGTTATGAGGAAAGTAGCTCAAGATGAAGATGTTCTATTATTGGATATCAATCGTTTTTCAGAAGCTTTATTAAAAAAAATAGGTGACCAAGAGTCAAAAAAATTACATTTGCATATTAAAGCGGGTGAACATCCAAATTATCCAGAGGGAATTGAAGATAATACGCATTTTTCGCCATTAGGAGCGTGGACTTACGCATATGAAATTGCAAAACTATTAAAACAAACAGAATTAGGTAAGGATATATATCTACCTTATTAATAACGAAGGAAGTGGCAAGTGCTGGTAGGTTTACGAAAAAGGTTTTCAATTTAAACAATTTCATTTAAAGAGATGGTAACCGTCATTATTCCAATTGTAGTGAATCAGTTTTTTGGTGGCATTCAATTTTATTAATATATATATGATTAGTGATGCAGGAGCAGATGCTATAAGTGCGGTAAATATAATTGGAACTTTAAATGTTTTTTTTCACAAATTTTCGCGGCATTAAGTTTCGCGGCAACCGTTATGATAGCTCGGTCTTTAGAACAGCAAAATTTTACATCGATGCGCCGCATTTTTGTAAATGTAATAGTAATGGCAATAACAATTGGTTTCGTTTTATTGGTACTTTTATCACTATTTAGAGGAAATATAGTGTCAATTATGGCAAATTCAGCAGGAGAAAAAGTTTATTATTATGCGGAGATATTTTTTATCGGTACAATACTGAGCTGTCCCTTTCAAGCGATTATTGATGCAATAAATGGTAGTTTACGTGGAATTGCTCAAGCGAAGATGACGTTAAAGATATCATTATTAATTAATGCGATGTACGTCGTCGGTAATATTATTTTCATTCGGATATTGAATTTTGCTGTAATAGGACTTTGTTTTTCTTTAATGCTTTCAAGAATTTTGGGGTTAATAATGACGTTTTTTATTTCCAGAAAATTTAGTCAATTTTTTAGACTTTCAAGAACTCAATTACACATGTTATCATTAGTTGACTGGAAAACGATTTTATTAGCATTTGTCTCGTTTGCCCTAGAAGGTTTATTTTTAATGGGGGCAAAATTATTATTCAATTAATGATTGTTGAGTTTGAGGCTCAAGTAATCGCTGCAAATGCGATTATTGGAATTGTCTTACATTATTCCTATTGAGCTTTCGTCTGCTACTGTACCTTTTATTGGACGTTTAGTAGGTCAAGATGATTGGTATAATATTAGAAAAATAAAACATTATTATTTATAGGACTTTGTTCCGCTATTATTTTGTTATCAGATTTATGTATTTCACCATTTTTTCGCAAAATAGTGTGGCTGTTTAATTTGTCAGAAAGTGCCATTGACAATGCTCATGAAATATATTTATGGGCGATATTATTCCATTGTATTTTTTGGGGATGAGTTTCATTGTCTCGAATGCATTACGTGTGATAGGAAAAGGCTCATTTACTACAATGATTTCACTGAGCTCGATGTGGTTATATCGAATCGGAATGGGATATTTAGTGGGTGTATATTTCGGAATGGGATTAAAGGGTATTTATCTAATGATAATGAGTGAATGGGGTGTGCGCGGTTTAATTTTCACCCATGAATTAATAAAAATAACCAAAAAATATGGTGGAAGTGTTTAACTTGTACTCATGCCTGGCAATATTTCAGAATGGTCGTAAAGATAACCGAAGTGAGCGAGAGTAAAGAGGAGACAAGATTTATGCAGAGATTAGCATTGGTAATGAAAGTTTATGAAGATAAATATGAAGAATATAAACGACGTCATGATTTAATTTGGCCAGAGTTAGTGGATGAATTAAAAAAACATGGAGTACATAACTATTCAATATTTTTACACGAATCAACAGGACAGTTATTTGCCTATCTTGAAGTTGAAGATATAAAAATATATGCTCAGATAAGTAAGACAGATGCATGTAAAAAGTGGTGGGCTTTTATGAAAGACATTATGGAGACTAACGAAGATAATAGTCCGCAGACACAGTCATTGCGAGAAGTATTTTATTTATAATGAGAAGGAGCATAGATAATGCAGAGAGATCATAATATTGTTGAACATTTAGTTGAAAAAAAGATTGTATTAGAAAAAATTCAATTAATGATGGATAATTTAACTACAATAAAGGATTCGGGGGAATTTTTACTACATTTTGATGAAGTAGTGGTTGATGATAAAAGCTGGAATGTATGGAATTGGCCTCAAGGTGTGGGGTTGTTCGGTATTTTTAAATACTATCAACTGACAAATGATAAAAAAGCGTTAACAATTGTTACCGATTGGTTTGAAAAACAATTTGAAATTGGAGCACCCCCCAAAAATATAAATACAATGGCGCCTTTATTAGTAATGGCCTATTTATATGAGGAAACGAGAGATTCTCGATATTTACCATATTTGGAATTGTGGGCAGATTGGGCAATGAATAAGTTGCCTAGAACGAAAGAAGGAGGATTTGAACACTTAACATATGGTCCGGAAAATGTAGAACAGATGTGGGATGACACATTAATGATGACAGTCTTGCCATTAGCTAAAATTGGTATGCTATTTAATAATCAAGCATATATTGAAGAAGCTAAACGACAATTTATGATTCATGCTAAGTATTTACAAGATCGCAAGACAGGTTTATGGTTCCATGGATGGACGTTTGAGGGAAATCATAATTTCGCAGAAGCGTTATGGGCACGAGGAAATTGCTGGATTACAATTGCAATACCAGAAATTATTGATATTTTAGAATTGAGTCCTAATGACGGTTTACGCCTATTTTTATTAGAAACTCTAAATCGACAAGTAGAAACATTAATGGAGTGTCAACATGAGTCAGGATTGTGGACGACTTTATTAGACGATCCAAATAGTTATTTAGAGAGTTCAGCTACTGCCGGTTTTACTTATGGTATCCTTAAATCGATAAGAAAAGGTTACGTTTCTGAACAATACCTAGATAAAGCTGAAAAAGCAGTACAAGCGCTAATTAGTCAGATTGATGAAAAAGGTGAAGTACAAAATGTATCTGTAGGAACAGGAATGGGACCTGACTTAGACTTTTATCGAAATATAGCAAAAACTGCAATGCCCTACGGTCAATCACTGTCAGTTTTAGCTTTAACAGAATATCTATATACGTTTGTGTAATATTTGAGAGTGAGTAAATAATCAACAGGATTACAATAGAGCTACAATTATTAAGATTGCAATCTTTGCAATCTTTTTTTGAATTACAGTAAAAAAATATAAATAATTTTAGAATTTTATCAGCACAGAAAAAATTCAGCATAGAAAACCGCAATTATTGATAGCTTTTAAGCAATAAATAGTATACAAATGGTTACTAGAAAGTGCTATCATAATATCTGTTAATGAAATCGCTTTAAGTCAATTGATAGTTATTATGTAACAAAGTTAATGTTTGTTTGGTAATACATATAAGGTACAGAAGGAGAACATTATGAAAAACAAATATATATTGAGTGTCTTGTTATTATTTACACTTTTTTTAAGTGGGTGCGGACAAGCGGATGCTTCAGGTAAAAAAGTATTACGTTTTGCTTATGCAAGTAATAGTCAACCAGTTATCGAGTCTATGAAAGAGTTTGGTAGACTGGTAGAGGAAAAAACAAATGGTGAGGTTAGTGTTGCTTATTTTCCAGATGCTCAATTAGGCGGGGAAGTTGAGTTAATAGAATTAACACAAACGGGGGCTATTGATTTTACTAAAGTTAGTGCCTCAGCTTTAGAAGGATTTTCCAAAGATTATTCAATCTTTGGGATTCCATATTTATTTGATAATGAGGAGCATTATTTTAAAGTGATGGAAAACGAAGAAATAATGAATCCGATATATGCTTCTACTAAAAATTTAGGTTTTCAAGGACTCACATATTATGATTCAGGACAAAGAAGTTTTTACATGAAGAATGGTCCTGTAACATCATTAGATGATATTAAAGGGAAAAAAATTCGAGTGATGCAAAGTGAAACTGCCATTAAGATGATTGAGTTATTAGGTGGCTCGGCGGTACCAATGGGGAGTAATGAGGTTTTTACTTCATTGCAAGCAGGTTTAATTGATGGAGCTGAAAATAATGAGTTTGTATTATTTACAGCTGGACACGGAGCAGTCGCTAAATATTATTCATATGATGAACATACCCGTATTCCTGATATTGTTGTGATGAGTAATTCTGTTAAAGAGCAATTGACTGAAGAACAGTTTCAAGCGGTAATAGAAGCAGCTTATGAGTCAACTCAATTTGAAAAAGCCATTTTTAAGGAAGCGGTAGAAGCAGAGAAAAAAGCGGCAACAGAAAAATATAATATTGAATATAATGAAGCTGATAGTAAAGAATTTCAAGAAGCAGTTCAACCATTACACAATAAATTCAAAAATAATGAAAAATACAGTGGATTATATCAAAAGATTCGAGAATTAGCAAAATAGGAGGATATTATGGAACAATTCAGAAATTTACTAGATAAGATTTTAGAAGTGCTATGCTCTGTTATCTTAACTGTGATGGTATTAATCGTATTATTTCAAATATTTACACGTGTAGTATTAAATAATCCGAATACTGTGACAGAAGAAATTGTACGTTTTAGTCTGGTGTGGTTATCAATGCTTTCAGCTGCTTATGTTGTTGGAAAGAGAAGCCATTTAGCAGTAACGTTACTCAGCGATAAGTTGAATTTACAAAATAGAAAAATCTTGGATTTAATAGTTCAAATACTATTTCTAGTATTCTCATTACTTATAATGGTTTATGGGGGGTTAAAATCTGTATCTGTTACATTAGTACAGTACTCTCCTTCCCTAGGGTTGCCGATGGGGTACGTTTATTTAGCTGTTCCAGTAGCTGGATGTTTAATTTTCTTATACACTTTGATAAATTTATCTGATGTACTTAAGGGGGCAAAGTAAATGGCATTACAGGCAGGTATTATATTATTTGCAATCTTTGCAATTTTATTGGTTTTAGGAATGCCAATAGCAATAGGGATAGCGGCATCTTCAATAGCTGCTCTATTATTAGTAGTTCCATTTGATATTTCATTATTTGCATCAGCACAAAAGATGGTAGCTAGTTTAAATAGCTTTTCGTTGGTTGCTATACCTTTCTTTGTACTATCTGGAATTATAATGAATAATGGAGGAATAGCAGATAAATTGGTGAAATTTGCAATGCTATTTGTTGGACGTATTCCAGGGGGATTAGCACATACGAATGTACTTGGAAATGCCTTATTTGGATCAATGTCTAGTTCAGCAATCGCTGCTTCAACAGCTATTGGAGGAGTATTGGTACCACAACAAGTAGCCGCTGGATACGATCGTAAATTTGCTACTGCTGTGAATATTGCTTCAGCACCAACTGGTATGGTAATACCACCTAGTTCAGCATTTATTATGTATTCATTAGTTGCTTCTGGTGCATCCATTTCATCATTATTTTTAGGTGGGTATCTTGTAGGAGCGTTATGGGCAGTTTCAATAATGATTGTTGCTTATATCTATGCTAAGAAAAATAATTACGCAGTGACAGCAAAAATTAACCGTGGAGAAGCATGGACAATTATTAAAGAAGCACTGCCTAGCGTGATGTTAATTGTTATCATTATTGGGGGGATATTAACAGGGATCTTTACTGCTATAGAAGCATCTGCCATTGCGGTAGCTTATTCTTTACTAATTTCAATGTTTTATTATAAGACAGTAAAATTAAATGACTTACCTAAAATGTTAAGGGAAGCGGTATTAACAACTGGTACAATAGCATTTTTGTTAGCAACATCTTCAATGATGTCATTCGCCATGGCGTTTACTGGCATTCCTCAAGCAATCAGTGCTTTTATTTTAGGTCTAACGACAAATAAATTTTTAATTTTATTACTTGTAAATTTGGTGTTACTACTAGTGGGTATGTTTATGGATGTTGGTCCAGCTATCATGATTTTCACACCTATCTTTTTACCAGTGGTAAGAAGTGTTGGCGTCGATCCTGTTCACTTTGGTTTGTTCGCGATTATGAATTTATGTGCAGGATCAATCACACCTCCAGTTGGAACTGGACTATATGTTGGTTCGAGCGTTGGCTCAGTGAAACCAGAGCAAATGTTAAAACCACTGGTGCCATTTTTTGTTGCAATCTTAACAGTATTGCTATTGATAACATATTTCCCAAGCATTGTCATGTGGTTACCAAATTTGGCAGGGTAGTAGTATAATATATTTAGGAGGGTGGGGCTATATCGTTAATGTAGTCTCACTTTTTTTGTAGAGGATAGGAGGAGTGTATGAAAATGACAAAAATCAGAGGTTCTAGGATTAATACGATGATTTCTGATCAATTTGAAATATGGCATGTTGAAGATGAAGTGACCAACGAAAAAGCGATATATCATTATCATGACTACTATGAAATACATGCTACTCTTACCGGGACGGCAGAATTTTTTATTGAGGGTGAAATTTTTACTATATCGCCAGGAACTATACTATTAATACATTCGAATGATTTGCATCGAATTTTAAAGCAAAACTCAGATTATTTTGAGCGAGTATATATTTTTGTGACACCATATTTTTTAGAAAAACATTCAACGATATTGAGCAATTTAGAAAATGCTTTTAAGCCTTCAATATCGAATAATCATAGAAGTAAAGTGATTAAAGTGTCATTGGAAGTGCTAAAAGAACAACTACATTTTGTTACTGAAACATCTAATAATGCGAATAAACAAGAATTTGGCTCTGAAATTTCATTAGAAAATCGGGTGGTTGATTATATAGTTGAGATTAATCGATGGGTGAATGATCAGGAAAATGTTGAGGAGATAAACGGTAAGAGAGATAGCGAAATGGAAGGAATGATTAATTATGTTTCAGAAAATTTAATTTCACCTTCATTGACCTTAGAGGATATGGAATCTCATTTTTTTATAAATAAATATCATATTATTAGAGAATTTAAAAAATATACAGGACTATCCTTTTATCAATATGTTTTAAAAAGACGATTATTACTTTCAAAACAGTTGTTATTAAAGAATCCATCCGCTATAGAGGTATTTTCAGAATGTGGATTTGCTTCCTACACTAATTTTTTACGAGCATTTAAAAAAGAATTTAGTATGACACCAAAAGAGTTTTTAAAACAAAGCGTAAACGATATGATTCGTATCAATCATATGTAAAAAATTCTTCTGGTGTAATAAGAATTAGGGGCATCACTTGGAACTATCATCTAGTTATAAATGATGCCTTGAATGGTACTAATGTTGGCCTTCTTCTCTTTATAGTACCATCTTTTCGATTAATTCTTTTGTCTCCAAAACACGGTTAATAAGAGTTTGTTTTAGTTCATCGGTTAAGCGATAATAAGGGATAGTGACACTAAAAGCATACTGAGCAGTTGGTTCATTTGCTGTATGGATGGCAGCGCCAATGCAATATAAATGATTTTCAATTTCACGATTGTCCGTTGCGAAACCTTGTTGTCTTACAATCTGAATTTCTTGTGTAAGTATCGATTTATCAGTAATCGTTTGATTTGTAAACGGCGTTAGATGAATCGTATCAATATAAGCCTTTTGTCTTTCAATTGAGAATGTACTAAGAATTGCTTTTCCCATTGCAGAACAATACAATTCTCTTGTACCACCGATTTGCGAGAGCATTTGCTTATTATTTTCTGGAGAGCTAAATTTGTTAATATAGAGCATTTGATTATCTTTTAACATCCCGAGGTGTACAGTTTCATGAAATTCGTCAAATAATGCTTTTAAGGCAAAATAAGAATCGCGAATAATATCAAACTGCATTAAGGCGGCGTTTGAATACTGAATGAGTGCAATGCCTAGTGAAAATTTTTTGTCAACAGGGTTACGCTGTACATATTCAATTAATTGTAAGGTATCAAGGATTTTAGATGTGGTGCTGACAGTGTATCCACATTCTTGAGCAATTGTATTTAATGCTAGAGGTTCAGATGACTTAGCTATAACATTGATGATATTTGATGCTTTTAATAATACTGTTCCGTAAACAGGGGTTTCGTTCGCCATAATTATTCCTCCATAACACTGCGTGTATAAAATGCTCCAACTTCTATTATAGGCAGAGATTTCATTTCAGTCAAAAATCAAAATAGAAAAGGGTCATGTAAAGATATAATTAAATTCTTTACGTGACCCTAAAATTATTATCCCTTAACCGAGCCGACAAGGGCCCCTTTGACAAAATATTTTTGAATGAAAGGATAAACGATGAGCATTGGTAAGGTTGCGATAACAATGACTGCCATCTTTACAGATTGTGCGGGTGGTACCACCTCAAACATACTTCCATCGACTTGTAAGCCACTTGAAACAATGACGATTTGACGTAATAAGACTTGAATTGGCCATTTTTTGGAATCGTTAATATATAGAATTGCTTGCATATAAGTATTCCAGTATGAAACAGCGTAGAATAATGAAATGGTTGCAATGGATGGTAATGCTAAAGGAACCATAATTTTAGAAAATATAGTCCAATGCGATGCACCATCAATTTTAGCTGATTCTTCTAAGCTATCAGGTAATGCTTGGAAGAAGTTACGCATGATAATTAAATTGAATGCATTGACAGTGACAGGCAAAATTAATGCTAGATATGAGTTTAATAATCCTAAACTTTTAACAACTAAAAAATGTGGAATCATACCACCGCTAAATAGCATAGAAAAAACAATCATAAAGTTGAAGAAACTGCGACCGTATAAATATTTTCTGGATAAACCGTAAGCCATTAAACTTGTAACAATCATACTTGTGAGTGTCCCGAAAAAGGTAATTCCAATTGAAACAGCCAGTGATCTAAAAATAGTTGGTGTTGATAAAATATACCGATAAGCATCTATTGAAAATGTTTCAGGAAATAGTATAAACTTTTTCCGAGCCATTTCAGCTGGCGTAGCAAATGAACTAGCGATAATATTTAAAAATGGAAATAGACACGCTGCGGCTAATAATGTTAAAAATATATAATTGCATACTGTAAATATTTTATATCCAGTACTTTGGTTTGAACGATTGTTCATAGGAATTCCTCCTCATAATTATTTTCTTATACTTATATTTTAGCAAGTGGAAGCCGTTACAGAAACAATCATTTTGTGGATATAAAAGGAGAGGTGACGGAAGATTCAAAAGTTTTTAAATGACCACCGTAAAAAAATTTCATATATAAACGCTGATATTAAAGGGTTTTCAATGTATCCAATGAAATGATTATTAACAAAATAGAAAACGCTTGCTATACTAAATTCAAAATTACAAGGAGGTATACAAGTTATGGAAAATTCTATAACACAACCCTTTGCTCCGTTATCAAAAGCAAAGCTAAAGCAACTAGATAAAGAGTTAAAACTGAGAAAAAGAAAATCTGTTTTGACTAATGCAGCTCTTTATCTAATGATTTTGCCAGGGGTATTATATTTTATCATATTTAAATATGTTCCGATGGGTGGAATCATTATTGCGTTTCAAGATTATCAACCATTCTTGGGGATTAAAGGTAGTCAATGGGTAGGAATGAAGCACTTTATTCGTCTGTTTACAGAACCAACATTTAGAACATTACTTGTGAATACATTGTATTTCTTTGTGTTGAATATTGTCTTCTTCTTTCCGCTGCCAATTGTATTAGCATTATTATTGAATGAAGTTAGGCATAAAGCGTTCAAAAAGATAGTGCAAACAATTATTTATATTCCGCATTTTATGTCATGGGTAATTATTGTTTCTATCAGTTTTGTATTATTATCAATGGACGGTGGAATGATTAATGAAGCTTTAACCTATTTGGGACTTAATAAAATTCCATTTTTAACTTCAGCGAATTGGGCTGGTGTCGTTTATACAGCACAAATTATTTGGAAAGAGTTAGGCTGGTCGACGATTATCTATTTAGCAGCTATTACAGCGGTGGATACTCAACTATATGAAGCGGCAGATATCGACGGCGCAACGCTATTACAAAAAATGTGGCATGTTACATTGCCGGCTATACGTCCAGTAATCGTGACTTTATTAATCTTAAAAGTCGGAAATATCTTAAATTTAGGCTTCGAACACATGTATTTATTAGTGAATCCGCTTAACCGAGAACGAACTGAAATATTTGATACTTATATTTATACAGCGGGATTAAAAAACGGACAATTAAGTTTTTCGACAGCAATGGGATTGTTCAAAGGTGTTGTTGGCTTCATAATGGTTTCAATTACTAATAAGATAGCAAATATGTTAGGTGAAGATGGCGTGTATTAATTTATGAAAGAAAGGAATCCAAGATGCTAGGAATGAAATGGAATCAATTTTGCACATGGATATTACACTTAATTATTTTGAATTGTTTGTGGTTAGGAACAATCATCTTGGGTCTTGTTATTTTTGGAATTGGTCCGGCTAGTTATGCAGTGAGTGCTACTATACGGCAATGGGTAAAAATAGGTGAATCATCAACTCCTGTAAAAACATATATGGCAAATCTTCGTCAAAATCTTAAGGAGAACATAATAAGTGGGATAATGATTACTCTGTTTATTATGATTGTAACGGTTGATTTGTTGTTCGTAAAAAATTGGGGATTTCGTGTCGGGATATTTTTAGCAATTTTTGTAGCAAGTCCGGTTATTTTACTTTATTATCCAGTGAGTGCACATTTTAATGTTGAAAATGTTAAAGAAAAAATACATTTAATCTTTCAGCTGTTTTTACGATATATTTTATTGTTTATAGTAATGTGTATTACATTAGCAGCATACGGAGCTGTAATGTTACGATGGCTACCGGCTTATTTTATCTTAATTGGATATTCAAGTATCCAATGGATTATTATGATGTTTTTAAAAAATATTTATATAAAGGAACAAGTATGGGACGTTTCGCAAGAGGAGGCGGATATATTATTGGGCGAAACGGTCGAACAAGTACTAGATAAAAAAGGATAGAGGAGAAAAGAGAAAATGGCATCAAAATTTAGAAAAGCAACGATGGCGTTAGCATTAAGTACATTAATTGCAGGTCCATTGTTTAATATACAAAATGTATTAGCAGCAGAAGAACGTCCAACAATTACCTGGATGAATATGTTGCATACCGCATCGCCACCAAACAATGTGATTGAGGAATTACTAGAAGAGTATACCAAAACGAACTTAGATATTACGTGGATACCAGATGCATCGAAAGAAGAACGATTAACAACAGCCTTAGCGTCGAACGATTTAGCAGATATCGTTACCATCACACTAATGAAAAATTCATCCGTACGTAACGCAATGAAATCAGGAATGTTTTGGGATGTTAAACCTTACTTAAAAGATTACCCTAATTTAGCAAAAATTTCGGAAGACCGTATTAAAGCCGCTTCAATTGAAGGCAAGCTATATGGTATTCCTTTCCAAAAAGCTTATGCACGTGGAGGAATGACTTTACGTAAAGATTGGTTGGACAATTTGGGATTAGAAGTACCAAAAACCATGGATGAATTATACGAAGTATTACGTGCGTTCACATTTGATGATCCAGATGGAAATGGGAAAGATGATACCGTTGGTTTAGGTGACCGAAATGATTTACGTTACAGTAGTTTTAAAACATTTGCCTCATACTTTGGAGCACCGAATGGTTGGAAAGTAACCGATGAGGGTAAATTTATCCCTGAGTTTGAAACGGAAGAATATATGAAAACTATGGATTTCTCACATCGTTTATATAAAGAGGGAATATTACAACAAGATTTTGCAGTAACAAGTAAAGCAGACCAAGATGACCAATTTGTCAATGGGAAAACAGGTGCGTATACCGGTATTGTAAGTATTAATGGACACCGTAATAAGATGGCAGCAGCATTGGGTGAAGGTAACTTTGAACTTATTCCGGTTAATAAAATTGACGGTGTGGGTGATGGCAATTACCACATTTGGTCAGAAGGAAATGGTGTAAATGGAGTATTAGCGTTCCCGGTGACCAATGTGAAGACAGAAGAAGATTTACGTGTATTATTAAAATTCGTCAATGATTTAATGGATGAAGAAGCGTATATGTTAATGACTGGAGGAATTGAAGGAAAACACTATGAGTTTGATGATGAAGGTGTTTATAAAATTATTGATTCCGACTTATGGGGACAAGAAGTACAACCATACTCAGGTTCACGACCAAATGAAATTGATATTACGTTAAAATCAGGATATGAAGGGAAACGATTATCCGATGAAATGATACGAGAAAACGATAAATTTGCAGTGATGGACCCATCTGTGCCATTAGATTCAGCGACAATGAATGAACGTGGTTCAGAATTAACTAAAATAATCGAAGATGCGACGGTACAATATATTATGGGAGAAATCGACAAAGACGGTTTCCAAGAAGCTGTAAAACGTTGGAGAGACCAAGGTGGTACACAAATTATCTCAGAATATGAAGAAGCTTATAAGTTATCACAAGAAACTGAGTAAATATCAATAGAAGAAAAGTAAATAGATGATAGGCCAGGAATGGGTGCTGAGTAGTAGATGTTAACAAACAAATCTGTCAGCACCTCTTTGCCTATCTTGTTTAAATAATGTTTTAGTATATTGGAAAGGAATCGCAATTATGGTAAAAATAACTGATTTCGGCGCTTCTACAAAGCATTCACATGAAATCAATACAGCTGCAATAAATGATTTGATTACGAAAATTAGTCAAGAAGGTGGGGGACGAATTGAAGTTCCTGCAGGCAAGTTTAAGGTAACATCTCTGGAATTAAAGTCAAACATTGAATTTTATATTTCTCCAGGAGCGACGCTATTTTTTGAAACTAATAGTTTTGATTATCCTGTGGTAAACGCCCGATGGGAAGGTGTTGATTGCGCGGTTTATCGCTCATTATTATATGCAGAACACGCTGAAAATATCTCAATTATCGGTACAGGAACAATTGAAGGAAATGGACATGATTGGTGGAAAGTTTTTAGAGAGAAGTCAACAGAATTAAAATATCCTCGACCAACAACAATTTGTTTTAACCAGTGCGATAAAGTGAAGATTGAGGGAATTACAATTAACAATTCCCCTAGTTGGACAGTGCATCCGTTAAAATCTAATAATGTTTCTGTAAATGGTGTATCAATCATTAATCCAAACAATTCGCCTAATACAGATGGGATAAATCCAGAATCATGTAAAAATGTTCGCATTTCAAATTGCTATATTGATGTTGGAGATGATTGTATTGCAATAAAGGCTGGAACAGAGGGTGCCTTACAGCGTATTTCTTGTGAAAATATTACGATTGAGAATTGTAACATGCTACATGGACACGGCGGTATTGTGATTGGTTCAGAAATGAGTGGCGATGTAAAAAATGTTGTCGTTTCAAACTGTGTATTTAATCAAACAGACCGTGGTATTAGATTGAAAACACGTCGCGGACGTGGTGGTACGATTAAGAATATTATTTTTAATAATATCATTATGGACGGTGTCATGTGTCCGATTGTTATGAATTTATATTATTTCTGTGGTCCGGGTGGAAAAGAAAAATATGTGTGGGATAAAAATCCATATCCAGTTACAGAAGAAACACCTAGCATTCAGAATATTACCGTTTCCAATGTTAAGGCGATTAATGCGACTGCAGCGGCAGGATTTATTTATGGACTGCCAGAAAGTGTCATAGAAAACATTCAGTTTTCAAATGTTGAAATTACGATGATGACTGAGGGGACACCGGATTTTCCTGCGATGATGACCGATTTGCCGAAGATGTCGCAAGTTGGATTTTGGGTAGGAAATGCGAAACATATCGATTTAAGTGGTGTTAATTTAATCAATGTAAAAGGTGAAGCATATCAACTATTTGATACTGAAAAGGTGAATTTGCCAGTGCAGTAACTATCAATAATCATAATAGAGGAGAAAAGAGAAAATGGCATCAAAATTTAGAAAAGCAACGATGGCGTTAGCATTAAGTACATTAATTGCAGGTCCATTGTTTAATATACAAAATGTATTAGCAGCAGAAGAACGTCCAACAATTACCTGGATGAATATGTTGCATACCGCATCGCCACCAAACAATGTGATTGAGGAATTACTAGAAGAGTATACCAAAACGAACTTAGATATTACGTGGATACCAGATGCATCGAAAGAAGAACGATTAACAACAGCCTTAGCGTCGAACGATTTAGCAGATATCGTTACCATCACACTAATGAAAAATTCATCCGTACGTAACGCAATGAAATCAGGAATGTTTTGGGATGTTAAACCTTACTTAAAAGATTACCCTAATTTAGCAAAAATTTCGGAAGACCGTATTAAAGCCGCTTCAATTGAAGGCAAGCTATATGGTATTCCTTTCCAAAAAGCTTATGCACGTGGAGGAATGACTTTACGTAAAGATTGGTTGGACAATTTGGGATTAGAAGTACCAAAAACCATGGATGAATTATACGAAGTATTACGTGCGTTCACATTTGATGATCCAGATGGAAATGGGAAAGATGATACCGTTGGTTTAGGTGACCGAAATGATTTACGTTACAGTAGTTTTAAAACATTTGCCTCATACTTTGGAGCACCGAATGGTTGGAAAGTAACCGATGAGGGTAAATTTATCCCTGAGTTTGAAACGGAAGAATATATGAAAACTATGGATTTCTCACATCGTTTATATAAAGAGGGAATATTACAACAAGATTTTGCAGTAACAAGTAAAGCAGACCAAGATGACCAATTTGTCAATGGGAAAACAGGTGCGTATACCGGTATTGTAAGTATTAATGGACACCGTAATAAGATGGCAGCAGCATTGGGTGAAGGTAACTTTGAACTTATTCCGGTTAATAAAATTGACGGTGTGGGTGATGGCAATTACCACATTTGGTCAGAAGGAAATGGTGTAAACGGAGTATTAGCGTTCCCGGTGACCAATGTGAAGACAGAAGAAGATTTACGTGTATTATTAAAATTCGTCAATGATTTAATGGATGAAGAAGCGTATATGTTAATGACTGGAGGAATTGAAGGAAAACACTATGAGTTTGATGATGAAGGTGTTTATAAAATTATTGATTCCGACTTATGGGGACAAGAAGTACAACCATACTCAGGTTCACGACCAAATGAAATTGATATTACGTTAAAATCAGGATATGAAGGGAAACGATTATCCGATGAAATGATACGAGAAAACGATAAATTTGCAGTGATGGACCCATCTGTGCCATTAGATTCAGCGACAATGAATGAACGTGGTTCAGAATTAACTAAAATAATCGAAGATGCGACGGTACAATATATTATGGGAGAAATCGACAAAGACGGTTTCCAAGAAGCTGTAAAACGTTGGAGAGACCAAGGTGGTACACAAATTATCTCAGAATATGAAGAAGCTTATAAGTTGGCTCAATCATCAGAACAATGAATTCAGTTCTAACATTGAATGACTTATTAGGGGATCGCCCTAATAAGGGTGATTTCTCCTATTCTTTGATAAGTCAAAACAGAATAAGTAATTATGACATCTATTATTTTCGAGTGAATTTATTGAATAATGAAGATGTAATTGTACAGCTAACAATGCCAATTTTCAAAGATTTAACAGCTTCGATACCATTAGTTCTATGTCAACATTCGCATGGTGGAAATTATACATTAGGTAAGCGTGAAATAATCGAAAGCAATCATTATTTACAACCGAAGAGTTACGCGGAAGAATTATCCAAATTAGGTTGTGCAACGATTTCAATTGATGCACGAGGATTTGGTACACGTCACCAATTCACAGAATCGGAGTTGGTTAAAGAAGCGCTCCTTTACGGGCAAACGTTGTGGGGTCTGATGTTATATGATTTACAATATTTATTAGACTTTATTCAAGTGATGGATTTAATAAATCCGTCTCAGATTGGGGCTCTGGGGATGTCCATGGGAGGCTTAATGAGTTGGTGGCTTGCTGCAATTGATGAACGTATTGAATGGGTGGTGGACATAGGTTCCCAGCTCCATTTGGAAACATTAGTTGAACAGAAAAAATTGAACAAGCACGGACATTATTATTATGTACCACGATTGTTGAGATATTTTACAACTGAACAAATCCAAGCAAAAATTGTCCCCAGAGCACGTTTAACGTTAGTAGGGAATCAAGATGGTAATTGTCCGATAGAGGGAGTTCATTTTCTACATCAATATTTAGAAAGAATTTATGCCAACGAACAAGCAATTCAAAATTGGGATACATTTATTGATGCTGGGGGACATGAAGAAACTCCAGGAATGCGAAAGAAATGGATTGAATTTGTTAAGCATCAAATAGGAAATAATAAAACATAGTGCGACAACGATCGTTTTGAAATGAATCACTGGAATCATTCTGCAAACATTGGTAATATGCCTCAACCTGCTGAAGTAAAAAAACGAAGGGATCTAATACTACAAGCTATTTGCGAAGTAGGCGTTGTGGCAGCCTTAAGAGTGACATGGAATAAAAAGTCAATGGCATCTGCAGAGCACACATAGGCGATTGTCGAAGTGAATGCATTTTAAAGAGTTGGAGCTAAATAAGGAGAATTGAAGATGATTGTGGGATTGAGCGGTATAGCTGACTTTAGGACAATTACTGAAGCATTGGCATACTTTGGTGAAAATCCAAAAGTGAAAAGAGAATTAATTCTTTTAGAAGGAACCTATGAAGAACGTTTAGTTATTCAAATAGATAATTTGTCGATGATTGGAATAGGAAATGTTCAAATAGTTGCGGGAAGATATGCACAAGAATTAGATGAAAATGGGGATATGATTGGGACATTTGCTACACCTACAGTTTATATTGAAAGTGAAAATGCACGATTTGAAAATATTACATTTGTTAATAACGCGGGGCCAGGAGAATTAGTAGGACAGGCAGTTACGGTGTTTGTTCATGCAGATAATGTATTATTTGAGAACTGTCGATTTTGTGGCTATCAAGATACGTTGTGTATTGGGCCTTTACCGGCTAAACAAGCAAGTGGGAAAGATTTTCCGAGAAAAAATAGTAGAAGATATTTTGAACAATATCGTGTATTATTTAATCAATGCTATATTGAGGGGACGATAGACTATATTTTTGGCGGCGGCAATGCGATATTCCATCAATGTGAAATTAAAAGTTTGGCTCGTATCAATCCACAAGATGTAGGATATGTTACTGCTGCTTCGACGCCGAAGGACAAAGCGTATGGCTTTACCTTTTATCAATGTTGGTTTACAAAAGAAGAAGGAGCTCAAAATGTCTATTTGGGTAGACCGTGGCGGCAATATGCATTTACAGAAATGATTGATTGTTCATTTGATGACCATATCAATTATCAAGGCTGGTCAGATTGGCCGCAACATACACCTACTGTTGATGAAGTACGTTATCGGGAGACATATAGTGATTCACAATGGATAAAACAGGTAGCATACATACGACCACGATGGGTAGTAGTTGAATCAAGACAATGGACTTTATCAGAACTGATTGAACACCGATTTTAAGCAAAAAGATGGAGGAGTAAAGAATGAAACGATTTTTTTTCTGGGGTAATATTATTAATTGGACGATTATGCTGATTTTGATTGGAAGCGTAGCGAGCATCTTTAATCAGCAAACGATTGAGACGTATGAAAAAACATTGTTTCCATTTTTTAACCAAATCAACGAAACCTTAACTTTAAAAGAAAGTTTTGAATCGGTGAAAGCGATGGCAGTCACTTTTGCTATTGCTCTCATACTGACATTAATTTTCCTAATGATTGGCAATTATCTATTGAGTCGCGACCGTTATTTACTTGTAGCGATGAGTGCATTTTTATTATGTGGTGTTATTACCTTTATTGGAACACAAGGGATTTTATCAATCAATGCATTATTTTTCTGGATGTCGATGGGCTTTTGTTTGTATCGGCGCAATATTCAGTTGGAAGATGTTGAAAAATAATAATAAGACACGCAACCATAAATTATTGTTGCGTGTCTTATTGTACTGTTATTTATTGCCTTGACGATAAGCACCTGGAGTGGTTCCTTCGTTCTTTTTAAAGAAACGAATAAAGTTTTGTGAATTTGTGTAGCGAAGTTTTTCGGCAATATCTTTAATTGGCATATCGGTTTCTACTAATAGTTTTTTTGCCATTTTTAAGCGATAGTTGTTTAAATAATCAGTAAAAGATACGCCCACTTCTTTTTTAAAGATGTTACTTAAATAGTTAGGGTTATAGTGTAACTCATCAGCGATAGACTCAAGCGTAATATCTAAATCATAATTTTGTTTAATTGTATCCTTTATTTCGTTAGATAATGTTTTAAAGATAGTATCTGTATTTTCTTGGTTTTCCATAATAATTGGTGAAATTAATTCTTTTTCGATTAATAACTTGATATATTTTATATTAGGAAATTCAGTGATACGCTGATAAATACTACTATTTTTTTGTGCTTGAATTTCTTTGACGCGATTGAGTCCTAGTTGTTGATTCAGCATAAACAAATTGTTTATCAGTCGAATAGAAGCTATCTCAACGGTTACGGAATTTGTAGCATATTCTTGTAGACGATTAAAGAAGTGATTCAGCGAATCTTTTGCTTTATCCAAATTTCCAACTAGAATTTCTTCTTGAATACGTTCTTCGACATCTTCTGGATAAAATGATAAGAGTAAGTCAGAGCCCTTAGGTGCTACATCTTCGATGGTTACAACCGTACTGTCATCAAAATTTTGTTTTTGTTGTAAAGCTTGTTGTGCTTCCTTGTATGCAATGTGCGACTGGTCAAGGGAGTTATACCCTCTACTCATGCCGATACTCACTTGTAATTTCAATAATTCAGAAACTTTAGCCATAATATCTTGAGCAATAGCTAAGGCTTTTGTTTTAGAATTTTCGAAAGTATTCGTATCAATATTAAGAATGGTCACTTGTGTTTCATTATTGAGTAAGGTAGTTTCGAATATAAATTGTGGGTCAATTGTTTCTTCGATTAATTTATTAATACCAAAGTACCATAAGTCAACTGAAGGATTATCACTATTACGCAAATAATCTAATTTTGAGATTAAAACATAATACATCATATGTTGCTGTGTTTCGTATTCGAAGAGACTTAAGCGATTTTGTAATGCATGGCTGGATACTTGGTTGTTTAGTAATTTAATAATAAATTGATTTTTTAAGATAGCTTTATCATTTTCATAAAATTCTGAAAATTGTTGCTGCTCTGAAATAAGAGCCTCAAATGAGTCAGATAAGTATTTCAAATCATCTTGATTAGTAATGTCTTTGCCGATGGACAAATTAGCAATTGAATTAGTTAATCGGGTGATAGGGGTAGCGACACTTTTAGCTACTGAGAATGAAGTAATACTAATCAATAAAATTGCCAAACCACTGAATAGCAGCAATAATAATGGGTTATTTTCATTTCTTATCTGAGTAACTAGTGTGTCGTATTGGATAACATAATAACGATTATTGGATTTGTTTTGTGAGAAATAATAATTATGCTTTCCAATATTAAGTATTCCAAATGACCGATTAGTTTCTTGAATGGTTTTTAGCAATTCAGTTGAACTCATTGGGAAGTTTTCAAGTGTTAATAGCCATTCTCCAGATTTGTTTAGTATTGCGAGATTATCGATTGAGTCTGGGTCAACAGATTGTAGTAATGTGCGTTCATTAATACTACCTTGAGCGATTGAATTTTTATTTCGAGAAAAATAAGGTAAATAGGCAGTAAATGTAATTTTGCCATTTTCATTTTGCCATTTTATTTGGCGTGTGGATAAGTTTATAGCATCTACTTGTGTTTTAAAATTAGATAATTGATTATCGTTTAGTTGACGCAATGAACCATTTTGAATACTCCATTTGCCGTCAAGACTGGTGATGCTGTAAGTTACATTATTGTCTCCATTTAACGCTTCTAAATACTGAATTTGGTCGAGCATAGATTTATAATCTGTCACATTACTTGGTAATAACGGATTAGAAACAATTTGATTGTAGCTACTGGATGTACTAAAAGCTGTTAATGTACTCTCTAATAATGTTAAATCATTTTCAATGTTATAAATGAGTTGTTGTAAATTATCTCGAAGCGATAAATCTAAAATTTGTTGCATTCTTTGTGAAGAACGGAACGAGAAAAAGGTGGAAATGATAATGATGGATATCGATGCCAGTGTTAAAATAGGAATAAATATTTGATAAAATAAGCGGTTTTTTCTCATGATAGACAAACTACCTTTCTAATATTTGAACAATATAAATCGTTTGCAAGTATAATTATATCATAATTTTGTACATGAAAGGTAGAAAAATAGAAAAAATGGAGGGAGAGTATTTGAAACGTAATAGTGTAAATATATTAACAGAGTCGATATTTAATGCTCTGTTTAAACTATCTTTGCCGATTGTTGTTGGAAATATTGCACAAACATTATATGGATTGGTGGACGTTTATTGGCTCGGGAAATTAGGGTCATTAGAGTTAGCAGCTGTAACCTTATCGAATCCAATCGTACAAATGTTGGTTAATATTGGAATGGGATTAAGTACTGCAACAAGTATATTAATTTCTCAGGCCATTGGACGTAAAGATGAAATACAGGTAAAAAGTATTTTGAATCATGTGTTTATTTTAATTGTAGTTGGATGTGGAAGTATTTTATTATTGGTAGGTATTTTTATAAAGCCAATCTTGGTTTTATTGGGTGCTACAGGAGATATCATACAATTGTCAATGCACTATTTATTAATAGTTTTTATTGGAATTGAAATTCACTTTGTGACGAATATATACGTTGCATTACAAAATTCGATGGGAAATGCCAAAATATCATTTTATGCAAATGTAATTGGATTGTTTATTAATTTGATTATTTCACCAATTTTGATTGTCCAATTGAATTTATCGGTTGTGGGGGCGGGCGCTGCTTCATTAATTGCACGCTTAATACCAGGCTTGCTGTTTATTCCAAGATTATTTAAGCATACTAATCGTTTTTATATTCAGTTTTCAAACTGGCGTTTATCTTGGAAACGTGTAAAAGATATTCTTAAAATAGCATTCCCACTTTCTTTAGGAGGTGCGACAATTCAATTGGGATTTATGGTAATGGGACGTGAAGTGATTCAATATGGAAATGTTGCGATGGCAGCATATGGAATCGGAAATCGGATTAGTAGTCTAGTTACTATACCATCCAACTCAATTGGTAATGCTTTAACAATTATTGTCGGTCAAAATTTTGGTGCAGGATATTTTGGACGAATAAAAAAGGCTTATCGACAGGCAATGTTTTTTTCAGTAGCTTATTTACTGGTTATGGGCTTGATATTAGCGTGGCAGCCAGTAACGCATTGGGTATCCGCAATCTTTATTCAAGACAATGCGACCTTACAATTAGCTATAGACTATGTTCGTATTTTGGCGCTATATTGTTTTGCCAATGGTTTTTATAATACTACGATGGCAGTATTTAATGGTGTATCTAAACCAGTATATTCAGTAATAGTAGACATATGTCGAATTTGGATTTTTCGGATTATTTCATTGAAGCTATACAGTTTGATATTCGGAAAGAGTATTCGTGTTGTTTGGTATAGTGTGGTCTTCAGTAATGGTTTAGCAGCTACTGTAATTGTTTTACTCTACTTGATGGTATTGCAACAAAAATTTAAAGATTCGAATAGAGTAATTAAATAAATAGAGTTGCTAAACAACGTTTTTTTGATATTCATTAACCTTCATTGTGGCTGATGTCAATGAAGGTTTTTTGTTATGGATAGACAGGAGCGTACCTACTAAATACTCATAAGACGCATTTGGGAATCAAAATGCAGCTGTTTCTGGTAAATAATCATCCAATACAGTAAATAATCATTTTCTTATACTGGGTTATTTGTACTGAATTTTAGAATTCGAAGGATAATCACTATATTATCAAACAGCAGAAAACGCTTTATTTTGCAAAATCCATTCGATATTATGAAGTTACAAATTAGTGCGAACGTAAATTTTATTAATAAGTCATTTTGACAAAACGTAAGGATTTACATAACGCTGTATGAATTAGGAGGAAGATTTTATGAAAATGACATTTAGATGGTACGGAGAAGATGATCCAGTTACGTTAGAAAACATCCGACAAATTCCAACTATGCGTGGGATTGTCTCTGCTATTTATGATGTGCCGGTTGGTGAAGTGTGGTCTAGAGAAAGAATTAGACAATTAAAAGATACGATTGAAGCTAATGGATTAGAATTATCAGTCATTGAAAGTGTACCGGTGCATGAAGATATTAAGTTAGGTCGTAATACAAGAGATAAATTAATTGCTAATTATATTCAAACCATCCGTAATTTAGCAGCAGAAGGTGTATACACAGTATGTTATAACTTTATGCCTGTGTTTGATTGGACACGGACAGATTTGGCCTATCGCTATCCAGATGGTTCCACAGCGCTTATTTTTGATGAAGAAGTATCCAAAAAGATGGACCCTGTAAATGGCGAATTGTCATTGCCAGGCTGGGATGCTTCCTATACAAAAGAAGGTATGAAAGCTGTAATGGATGCATATGCAACTATTGATGAAGAAACATTATGGGAAAACTTAAATTACTTTATTCAGCGAGTAATACCAGTGGCTGAAGAAGTAAAAGTAAAATTAGCAATTCATCCCGATGATCCGCCGTACTCAATTTTTGGTTTACCACGGATTATTACTGGTAAAGAGGCTGTCGCACGATTTTTAGATTTATACGATAGTGAGTATAATGGTGTAACTTTATGTGTTGGTTCATACGCTTCCACACCTGAAAATGATGCGCTCGATATTTTACGTTATGCTTTAGGACGTAATCGCGTGAATTTTATGCATGCTCGTAATATAAAATTAGAAGAAGGTAAATCATTTAAAGAGACAGCGCACCCTTCAGAATACGGCTCTATTGACATGTTTGAAGTAGTAAAAGCGTTACATGATTATAACTGGCAAGGCGCAATTCGCCCAGATCACGGAAGAATGATTTGGGGAGAAACAGGACGTCCCGGATACGGTTTATATGATCGAGCTTTAGGGGCAACGTATTTATCTGGATTGTGGGAAGCGATTGATAAGCTAAGTTAATTGGCTTAAATAACCTTCAAATAAGGTAATGATATTGACAGCAGAAACCAAACTGTTGTCAATGTTAGCCTTATTAAATATAAGAAAAAGCTGAAAGGGGCAGAGACAATGACAAAGTTAACTCAATTCAAAGATAAAGTAGTGGTTGTTACAGGAGCAGGCGGTGTGTTATGTGGTTTTTTAGCAAGAGAATTTGCTAAAGCCGGCGCAAAAGTAGCGTTATTGGACTTAAATGAGGAAGCAGCTCAGGCACAAGCAGACGAAATTATACAAGCTGGTGGTATCGCTAAAGCGTATAAAGTAAATGTGCTAGAAAAGGAAAATTTAGAAGAAGTAAGACAGGCTGTTTTAGCTGATTTAGGAGCAACTGATATATTAATTAATGGAGCAGGTGGCAATAATCCTAAGGCTACCACAGATAATGAATTCCATGAAGTTGAATTACCAGAAGGAACGAAGAGCTTCTTTGAGCTAGATAAAGCAGGTATTGAATTTGTTTTTAACTTGAATTATTTAGGCACCTTATTACCAACTCAAGTATTTGCACGCGATATGGTAGGACGCCCAGGTGCAAATATTATCAATATCTCAAGTATGAATGCTTATATGCCGTTAACAAAGATTCCAGCATATTCTGGAGCCAAAGCAGCGATTAGTAACTTTACTCAATGGTTAGCTGTACATTTTTCAAAAGTAGGAATTCGTTGTAATGCGATTGCACCTGGATTTTTAGTGACAAATCAAAACCGCTCACTGTTATTTGATGAAGAGGGGAATCCAACAGCACGCGCAAATAAAATTTTGAATAATACACCGATGGGGCGTTTTGGGGAAGCGGAAGAATTAGTAGGTGGAATGTTCTTCTTAGCAGATGAAAACTTAGCGAGTTTTGTTAATGGGGTAGTTATTCCTATTGATGGTGGTTTCTCCGCATATTCGGGCGTGTAGTTAGTTAAGAAGGAAGATATTAGGGCATGCGGTGAAATGTGCCCTAATATTAATGTTAATTAAACGAGGAGTAAGATATGTTAAAAGATAAAGAAAGAATATTGTCATTAGCAGAAAAATCGGTTCGAGCGATTATGCAAAAATTTACGCCGCAAGAATTGCCGCCTGCTGGACGTTTCCATTATCATCAAAGCGTCTTTTTGATGGGGGCATATGACGTATATAAAATAACAAAAAAACAGGAATACTTAGAATATATCATTGCTTATTTCAATAACATTATTGATGAGAATGGTAATTTTGAATATCGTCGCGAAGAATTAGACACACTGCAAGTGGGCTTTTTATTATTTGACTTGTTTGAAATTACACAAGACCAACGTTATGTGATTGCACTCAAAAAATTAGCAGCAATGATTGACACATTAAACATGACAACAGAATACGGATTTTGGCATAAGGATAAGTATCCGTACCAAATGTGGCTAGATGGATTATTTATGGCAGGACCGTTTATGCTACGAGCTGCTAAGTTTTTTCATCGACCTGAATTAATCCAACAAGTGTTATATCAAGAGCGTCTAATGCGCAAACATATGTTTGATTCGACAACAGGGTTACCGTATCATGCTTGGGATGAAAAACGACAACAACCATGGGCGAATGAAGAAACAGGTTGTTCCCCAGAATTTTGGGGTCGTTCTGTTGGTTGGTACGGTGCTGCGTTGCATGATATTTTAACAGAATTGGAAGGTGGAGAATACGGTCAACATCATTTGGAACAAAGTATTCGAGAGTATGTTGAAAGTATTCTAGCATTTAAAGATTCACAAAAGCATGTTTGGTATCAAATTGTTGATAAAGGTGAACGAGAAGATAACTGGATTGAGAGTTCATCAACAGCACTGTATATCTATACAATCGCCAAAGCAATCAGCAAAGGCTATATTAGCACGGAATTTGAATCAGTGTTAGACGACGCTTTAACAGGAATGATTAAAGAATTTATTGTCGAAGAAGAGGTTATTGCACATTTGAATGGAATTTGTATCGGAACGTCTGCCGGGGTATATGATTACTACGTAAACCGCCCACAATCAGAAGATGATTTGCATGGTGTAGGGACCTATTTATTTGCTCTTATGGCGTGTTACCATTTGCAAATTGAAGAATAAGTAAAGAGTGAGTAAGCCTATTAACTCTTGTCTCGCCGAAGTAGTATGACACTCTAAGTGCTCTGTAGAGGTAAGATAAGGTTAATCCTCAGCGAGTCAGAAGAAGGAGAAGAATGGAATGGAAATTATTAAGTATTTTGAACAATCACGAAATAAGGTTGAAGAAGTTGAAATTGTAACAGTGTTAACGAAAGAGGGTATTTTTTTAGAAGTGACCGGTGAAGGTGCTGTTTACGATGAGTTTGAAGGAGAAGATATTGAGCCAGGACGAAAAATAGCACCAACCAATCATGCCAATCGCTTAGTATTGAATCGTTATTTCGACTACACAAATCCTCGTGCGTTTGGGACAAGTATTTCAACGATAGGTTTAGGCGACCGTCTTGGATTAGCTGGTTTTGGTCAATTACAAGCAGTATCTGATTTAAAAATACGTCCAATTTTAGCCCAACAAAGTATTCGCGAACTTGATTTAACTGAACGTAAGTTTGAGGATGTATTAGATGCAGCAGCATTTGCGGTTTACCAAGCAGGTTATACTAAAGGATTCGGTGCGGATGGTGACCATTTAAAATTGGAAAAAGATATTGAATACGCCATTGGAGTCGGCATGTCAATGTTAACATTAGATTGCTCAGATTACATCGATAATGAAGTGCCTGAGTATTCATTAGAGATGTTAGAAGAAAAATACGTAGAGTTAGTTGATGAAGCAATACGTCAGCATTATGAAGAAACGTATTTGAATCGAATATTTGATGTAGAAGGACAAGTTATTGAATTTAGCCGTGAAGCGTTATTGTATAACGCTGTTCAATATCATCGTGCTATCGAGTATATGATTCATGTCTATAATACATATGTTAAAACAGTTGATCGTGCGATTGACTTTGAAATTTCAATTGATGAAACAATGACTGTTACCTCCCCAGAGTCACATTTCTTTGTAGCGAACGAATTGCATCACCATGATGTAGTTGTAACAAGTTTAGCACCACGGTTTGTAGGTGAGTTTCAAAAAGGAATTGACTATATTGGAGAAGTAGAAGCATTTGAAACAGATTTTGATGCACATGCACGTATTGCACGACATTTTGGCTATAAGGTAAGTGTTCATTCTGGAAGCGATAAATTCAGTGTGTTTCCCGTAGTAGCAAAATGTACAAATGGACTGTTCCATGTTAAAACAGCTGGAACAAATTGGTTAGAAGCAGTGCGCTTAGTTGCACAAAAAGATCCAAAATTCTTTAGAGAAATGTATGCTTTTGCAGATGAACATTTTCCCGAAGCGCAGAAATATTATCATATTACACCTGATTTATCAAAAATTAAACCTATTGACACGGTGGGTGATGAAGAATTGCCTGAATACTTAAATGACGATAATGCACGTCAATTATTACATGTCACCTATGGCTTGTTATTAACTGAAAAAGATGTTGAAGGCAATTATGTATTTAAAAATCGATTCTATCAATTGATGCATGAACACTTAGAAGATTATGCAGCATTGCTAGCAGATCATATTGGAAAACATTTAAGCAAACTAGATGTACCGGAGGAGTAAATTATGGCTTTTATTCACGATGATTTTTTATTAACGAGTAAGACAGCTCGACATATATATCATGAATATGCAAAACATCAACCTATTTTTGATTATCATTGTCATTTATCACCACAATTAATTGCTGAAGATTATCATTTTGATAATATTACTGAAATCTGGTTGCATGGAGACCATTATAAATGGCGTGCTATGCGTGCGAATGGTGTTTCAGAAGAGAAGATTACAGGTGTAGCTTCTGATGAAGAAAAATTTAGCGAATGGGCTAAAACCGTAAAATCAACTGTTGGTAATCCATTATTCCATTGGACAGCGCTAGAGTTAAAACGCTATTTTGATATAGAGGATATATTATCAGAAGATAATTGGAATGAAATCTATGAAACGGCAAACGAAAAAATAAAAGCAGAAGCTATTTCGACTCAGTCTTTAATTAAACAATCAAATGTTGCTTTAATTGGAACAACGGATAATCCGGAAGATGATTTGCGTTATCATGAAGCGATTGCAGCAGATAACGGGTTCAATACTAAAGTTGTACCATCATTTAGACCAGATGCCGCTACGCATATTCATCAATCCCGCTTTATTGATTTGATAAAATCACTGGAAGCGATAGTGGGAAAAAGTATTTCAACTTATGCTCATTTTCTCGAAGTGCTAAAACAACGCATTGACTATTTCGATGAGCGTGGAACAGTAGCCTCTGACCATGCTTTAGAGACCATCGTTTATGAAATTGTAAGTGATGATGAAATAGAATCTATTTTCGAGAAAAGGTTGAATGAAGAAGTTTTAACTGAGAGAGAAGTGCGTGCTTATATGACTCGAGTGCTATTAGATTTGGCATCGTATTATCATGAAAAGGGCTGGGTAATGCAACTGCATTTTGGAGCTCTTCGTAATAATAATCAATATTGGTATGATAAGTTAGGTCCAGATACTGGTTTTGATAGTATTCGTGATGTGGGTAATGATGCAGTTGCTTTAAATCAATTTCTTAATCATTTATATTCAGCGCAAACACTACCAAAAATGATTTTATATCCATTAAATCCGACTCAATTTGACGTGATTGCATGTGCTGCAACGAATTTTCAATCGAATGAAGAAGGAATTAAATCTAAAATCCAGCTAGGTTCAGGTTGGTGGTTTAATGATACAGAGAGAGGAATGCTTGCGCAAATGAAAGCGTTGGCTGATCAAGGGTTATTGATGAACTTTGTAGGGATGTTAACGGACTCTAGAAGTTTCTTATCGTATCCACGGCATGAATATTTCCGTCGCGTGTTATGTCAATTTATTGGTGAAGAGGTAGATAATGGTAAGATTCCGAATGATGAAGGGTTGCTAAAAGAGTTGATTGAGAACATTTGTTATAAAAATGCAGAGCGATATTTCACTAAAGGGGTGTAGGAATGGAAAAAGCAATTGCTGCACCAACGCCACAACTTAAAAGGCAACATCGAAAAAATCGTATGAGAAAGGCAACACCTTATTTATTGCTGTTGCCGAGTATCATTATGATCGTTGCATTCTTATTTTATCCGATGGCGACGGTGTTTTACTATAGTTTTCAACACTATGATATTTCTGCGCCATTTTATGATGGTTTTGCTGGAATTTCTAACTATGTTGATATTTTTACAAAAGATAAGTTGTTTTACTCTAGTTTATTGAATACATTTAAATGGGTTATCTCAGAGGTTGGTTTGCAATTAATTATTGGATTAATGTTTGCGCTATTACTAAATGAAAAATTCCGTTTTAGAGGATTAGCACGGACGATTACTTTTTTACCGTGGGCAATTTCAGGGGTGCTGACATCTGTTATGTGGATGTTAATGTACAATGAACATATTGGTGTATTTAATGATATTTTGATGCGTGTAGGATTAATTGAGAAAAATATCTCGTTCTTGTCGAGTACCAATCAAGCCTTTATGTCAGTTATTATTGCGGAATTATGGCGTGGTATTCCGTTTTTTGCTGTGACATTATTGGCTGGTTTGCAAAATATTCCGGAAGAATTATATGAAGCGGCCAAAGTGGATGGTGCGACACGTTTGGATGAGTTAAAAAGCATTACATTGCCACAATTAAAAAATACAATTGTGTTGACAACATTACTTCGTATTGTATGGGAATTTAATAATGTGGACTTGCTGTACAACTTAACTGGCGGAGGGCCAGCTAACTCAACAATGACTTATGCAATGTATATTGCAAAAACTGCCGTTAAAGGATCCAATTTTGGTTATGGGTCAGCATTAACGGCAATAGGATTCATGATTTTAACGGTTGTTGCATTTTTATATTTAAAATTTTCAAAATATAATGAGGAGGCATAATACATGGCATCAAGTAAAAAGAACCAAACATTTTTATTTTATATCCCTGTCGCATTGATGATGTTATGGACTGTGTTTCCACTCTATTGGACATTGAATACATCATTAAAGCCTGAAGGAGATGTTGTGCAACGGACTATCCAATATATTCCGCACAATATCACATTGGAAAATTATATCAATGCATGGAAGGATGTAGGTTTTGATACCTATTTTGGGAATAGTATTTTTGTGTCTATTTTCACAGTGCTATTAACAACTTTAGTCTCGTTGTTAGCTGGGTATGCACTTGGACGTTATCAATTTAAAGGGAAAAATGTATTTATGCTAATTTTACTTATGACTCAGTTCATCCCACGTTCGATGTTGATTATCCCATTATTCGTAATTTTTAGTAAATTAGGTTTGATTAGTAATCCTTTATCGTTAATTTTGATTTATTCAACGGTTCAGATACCTTTTGCTGCAATTTTAATGAGTGGATTTATTAGCAACATTCCAAAAGAGTTAGAGGAATCAGCATCAATTGATGGTGCAAAACAATATCAAGTACTATTTAAAGTGATTTTACCGTTATTGCTACCGGGTATTGTGGCTACATCGATTAATATTTTTGTTTATGCATGGAACGAATTTTTGTTAGCACTTATGTTAACGAATAATCAAGCGAAATTTACATTACCAGTAGGGCTAAGCTTCATGATGGGCGAATTTAATGTTAATTATGGGGCATTGGCTGCTGGAAGTATTATTGCGTTAATTCCATCAATTATCTTATTTGCGATTGCTCAGAAACAATTAGTTAATGGTATGGGAGGTGCCGTTAAAGGGTAGAAAGAAATTATTGTTAAGTGAGTGTAGAAGCTGTTTTAGTCAATGGAGTGTATATAGCAGGATGACTGAATTTTTATCAAAAGACATAATGAATATGTTGGAAGTTGATGTTAAGTGAAATGTGTGAGTGGCAGTTAAATTATCCTGTCAATATAATCATCATCAGTTGATAAAAATAATGTGAATGAGGGTGCTTTGATTTAAATCACTAAAGTGAAATAGTAGAGGTATAAAAAATATTTCAAGTGCTATGTGAAGTGGACGTCAAGTTAACCCAGGCCAACTGAAAAAAGGAGAGATAATAACTATGAATATGAAAAGATTTATCGGCGCAGCAAGTGCAGCCTTATTGTTATTTGGGGTAGCGTCACCAAGTTTAACGGCAAATGTTTTCGCCCAAGAAAAAGTAAAATTAACATTTTGGGATGAAAATGCTGGTCCACAACGGACACCATTGTGGGAAGAATTAATTGAACGCTTTGAAAAAGAAAACCCAGACATTGATGTAGAATATGTTGGATTACCAAAAAATGAAGCGAAAGCAAAAATTGATGCAGCGATTGCTGCTAATGATGCACCGGATGTTGCTTCCTTACAGTCAACATGGTTACCTGAGTTTTCAATTCGTGGTGCATTATTGCCATTAAATGATATGTATGAAGCTTCAGTTTTAAAAGATAAAATTAATGAGCAAGCAATGGAGTTTAATCAATCAATTGTTCAAGATGGAATGCTATACGGAATTCCTTATACACAAAATCTGGATGTGCTTTGGATTCGTTCAGATATTTTTGCTAAAAATAATTTAGAAGCACCAAAATCTTGGGATGATTTCTTTAAAGATATTGAATTACTTACTAAAGATGATATGTATGGATATACTTTACGTGGTGGTGCTGGTGGTGCTTTGCACTTGCAACGCTTAATGTATGCGTATTCTGGTATTGAAGAATATATTACTGAAGATGGGAAAATTACGATTAACGATCCATTGCACAAAGAATTTTTAGAGCGTTATATCGCATTATACAATGTTAATACACCGCAAAGTGATATTTCAAATGGTTATAAAGAAATGGTCGCAACATTTGACTCTGGATTAGCTGCGATTGTTCATCACAATATTGGATCATTTGGTGAGCATAGCGAAGCGCTAAAACCAGAACAATTTGAAGCCGTACCATTACCAGCGTCATTGAAAGGTAACTATGTTTTAGAAGGTGGTAATGCGATTGGTTTATCTATTTTCAAAAATACAAAACATCCAAAAGAAGCATTCCGTTTATTAGAATTTTTAGCGAGTGAAGAAAGTCAAAGTCATTGGAACGAGGCAGTAGGTCAAATTCCAACACATAAAGACACATTAGATGATGAGTGGATTCAAAATGCACAACACATTTCTGTTGCTTTTGATGTGTATAACAATCCAGAAACTAAATTATACCAACCGCCATTTTATCTACCAGATTATCGTTCTACTTTAGATAACTTAGTAGATCCGAACATTCAAAAATTATTAGCAGGCGATATGTCAGTTGATGATTTCTTAGACGAATGGGCATCTGCACTAGAAAAATCAAATGCTAAGTACAAAGAAGTATTTAAAGATTAATTAAATAATAGATGGGGCTAGTAGCGCATTGCGATTCTAGCCTCTACTTGAAGCAGAAATTGACAGCGCTTTTTTAAAAGTAAGGAGATTCTACATGAAACGTAATGATATAACAGTATGTGGTATTACTATTTTGAGTTGTGTGGCGTTATTAAATTCAATCAATGTATCAGCAGAAGAAGCAGCGAACGATATGGATAATTCAACTATCGAAGCGATGGAAATGCAGAATAATGATCAATCCGAACCGGTGGAACAATTGGGACAAAGCGATTTGATATCAGAAACCGCTGAACTAGTAGGAGACGAAATGAATCTAGAAAAACAATCAAAATCGGATGCCCCTGAACCCGCTCAATTAGCAGCGCAGGAAACTAATGGTATGAACGATAAAGAGGAAATAGTAGCTAGAGAAAATGAAAAAGAAAATATAGGTGCTGAAGCAGTGAAATCTACCGTAATCGAAACAAATAATGTGACAGAGCAACATGATTGGCAAGGAACATACTTCGGCGAATCAACGAATGCAAATAAAAATAGTGTGACCGTAAATGAAGATGGTTCGGTCACCTTAAAAGCAGCCAATTTTGATCCAGATACAAAATTGATTAAAGATAAAGGTGGGAAATTTACTGCTTATCATGATGGTATTTCATATTATTATACAACTATTGATGCTAAGACAGAGAATTTTGATTTCAGTGCAACATTTAATGTTGATTATTTGAATCCTAATGCAGATGGCCAAGAAGGTTTTGGAGTGATTGTCCGTGACAGTGTGGGTGAAATTGCATCAGGTGATCAACAATTTCCATCAAATTCAGCGGGAACAATGGCAATGAGAGTTCGAATGACTGATGCTGAAGGAAAAAAAGTTGATTTAAAACCAGGTGTAACTAGTCGATTCGTTACAGGTTTGACGCCAGAAGTGATTGCAGAAGGAGCAACTGCAATGGCAGCCAATGGTAAAAATACTCAACCGAAATTTATAGAAGATATACCCCTCCCTGTTAAGCAAGGTGAAAAATATACATTTAATTTGAAAAAAACTAACACAGGTTATCATGCGAGTTATACACATAATGGTAAAACGTATGAAAACATCTTGTACGGCGTTGATAAATTGTTGCAATTAGATACTGAAAAAGTTTACTTAGGAGTAGCTGCTGCGCGTGGAGTGGTTGTTACAGTATCAGATATGAAGTTAACGGTTACAGATCCTAAAACAGATGCACCTGCGGAAAAAGAACCTGTTGCATTAATTGAACCAGCCTTTAATATTAAAAATTATAATCGAACAGGGAATAAAAATTATCAATTGGAGTTAGAATCAAATGTTCCGGGAACAGCAAAAGTTTATGATATAAATAATAATCAAGTAGCAGAGGTAGACTTAGAAGCGAATTATGCAAAATTCGTTCCGATAGAGTTGACTAAAGGAGATAATCATTATCGTGCAGTTTTCACACCACAAAATCCGGAAACTGTGACTGATGCGACACCGATTACTCAAACTTCTGTTATTCACCATAAAACCTATGAAGGTTATTATAAAGATAACATCGGAACTTACTTAAATGTATCACCGACAGGTACTGCAGAAGGTGATGGAACGGTAGAAAATCCGTTAGACATTTTAACAGCAATTGACTACTTGCAACCTGGACAGATGATTGAATTAAAAAGCGGCGTCTATGAAATGGAGCGTAGCGTTACGATTCAACGTGGTAACGATGGGACTGAAACATTGAAAAAATCACTGGGAACCATGAGTAAAGAACCAGCTATTTTTGATTTTTCAAAAGGCGGCTCTTTTAATGTGAATGGTAATCACTGGCAAATTGATAATATTCATGTTCGTAATACTCCAGATAATACGAAGGGGATGACTATTGGTGGACATCATAATTTAATTCAGCGAGTAGAAGCGTATAATAACGGTGACACAGGTATTCAAATTTCTGGTTCAGCGAGTGAACATTCTGATTTTTGGCCGTCACATAATATTGTAGAAAATAGTACATCGTATAACAATGTGGACTCAGGTCATAACAATGCGGATGGTTTTGCCGCAAAAATTACGGTTGGTGAAGGAAATATTTTCCGTGGAGACATGGCATACAATAACATTGATGATGGCTGGGACTTATTTGCAAAATTAGAAAATGGTGTTATTGGTGTTGTGACAATTGAAGATAGTATTGCCTATCGTAATGGTTCTAACTTAGAAGGAACGGTTCAAGCGGATGGTAATGGCTTTAAATTAGGTGGCGATGGCATTGCTGTCCCACATATACTACGTCATTCTTTATCATTTGATAATGATGCAGATGGTGTCACAAGTAATAGTAACCCTGCAGTTAATGTTTATAATACAATTTCTGTTAAAAATAAAGGAACCAATTTAAGTTTATACGGAAAAGGTAAAGCTACCGTCACTTCAAAAGTTAATGGGTTAATTACATTAGATGCCGGTAAGAAAGATGTTTATGGTAATGATGAAGTGTTAGCTGGTGAACGCAATTATATTAATGGTGTTAACCCTAAAGGAGAAAAAGTTTTAGATGATTGGTTCGTCCATACTGATACGTCTCGAGTTCCTCTTCGTAATGAAGATGGCAGTATTAATTTGAATGGATTATTTGTCTTAACGAAAGGTCAAGTAGGCGAATTTGGTATTCGTCCTGTCATAAGTAAAGTATTATTACCAGCCTTTAGATTGCCTGGTGAAACAGATGATTTACCAAATACGAATGAACACGTATCACCAATTGCACCAGGGGATGACGTTAACAATAATGGTCAAGGTGAAGAGAAAGATAATAAGGTACCAATTGTGAATACTTCCGACAATGAGAATGCGAATCAAGGGAATTCTTCAGAAATGCAAGAGGAGAATTTGGATAGCAAAACCTCGGAGTTTCCCGAAGACAATGAGTTAGATAACTCTGTTGATTCTACACAAAAAGACAAGGGACAAGATGAAACTGAGGAGATTAATTCTAACGAAGTAGAAACTAGAAAAGAAGATGTTACAATGGTAGATAAAAAAGAAACCGATATAGATGACGTTAACAATAATGGTCAAGGTGAAGAGAAAGATAATAATGTACCAATTGTGAATGCTTCCGACAATGAAGATGTGAATCAAGGGAATTCTTCAGAAACGCAAGAGGAGAATTTGGATAGCAAAACCTCAGAGTCTCACGAAGATAATGAGTTAGATAACTTTGTTGATTGCACACAAAACGATAGGGAACAAGGTGAAACTGGGAAGGTTAATGTTAACGAAGTAGAAACTAAAAAAGGAAATGTTGCAACAGTAGATAAAAAAGAAACGGATATAGATGACGTTAACAATAATGGTCAAGGTGAAGAGAAAGATAATAATGTACCAATTGTGAATGCTTCCGACAATGAGAATGCGAATCAAGGGGATTCTTCAGAAATGCAAGAGGAGAATTTGGATAGCAAAACCTCGGAGTTTCTCGAAGACAATGAGTTAGATAACTCTGTTGATTCTACACAAAAAGACAAGGGACAAGGTGAAACTGAGGAGATTAATTCTAACGAAGTAGAAACTAAAAAAGAAGATGTTGCAATGGTAGATAAAAAAGAAACTAATATATATATTAAAGCAGCGAAATCAACACCTGTATTACCAGCGACAGGAGAGAGTCAGATAAATTCATTGATGGCAGCTGTATTAGCATTGTGTAGTTCTTTTATTTTGTGGTTTAAGAAAAAATCCGAAGATGAAGTTGAAGAATAGGGTATATGAAATATAAACGAAGGGGTAATACAGATTTATACATTAGTGAGTTAAGTTTTGGAACATGTGCTTTAGGTAGTAGTTGGGAGATGTTGCCCTTGATGAAGTAATCCGGGTAATAAATGCTGCGATTGATGAGAGCGTCAATTTTTTGATACAGCAGATGTATATGGAATGGGTAAGAGTGAGATGCTATTAAGTCAGTTTCTAAAAAACGGGCGGATGATTTTTCAGATTTAAGTATCTATTCTTATGAGAGGCTACGCCAATATTGTGAGGATAGTTTGAAAAATCTACAAAAAGAAGCAATTGATTTATACCAAATCTATTGCCCAACTTTTGAGAGAATCAAAGAAGGTTTAATTTTTGGAATATCAGAGCGTTTAAAGTAGCAAAAGAACATGAGGTTGGGATTATTGCTCATGTGCCTCTTGAGAGCGGATTATTATCTAGAAAATACAATATTAACAGTATGCTTAGAGAGGATGAGCATCGTCACTATAATAGATTAATGACTTCGAAACCTTTAGAAAACTATCTTTTGATAAAGCAATAGAATTAGTGGGTGAAGCTTTGTCGCAAGTAGCTTTAAAATGGATTATGCAGCAACCATAGTGATTCCAGGATTTAAAATTGTTGAACAGTTTTGAGATAATCTTAGTTCATAATTTGCTGCACCGTTTTCTGAAAAATGTTAATACACTAGAAAGCATTTATCAAGAAAAAGTACATTCGTTTATTTGAGGAAATTATTAGTATGACTACCCAGCATCCACCTTAAAACCGACCAGTGGCACTTATGCCACTGGTCGGTTTAATCTTCCTCTATTGCCACAATAACTCAAACTCAAACTCAAAATCATGATTTAAACGATAGTGTTCAAACAATTCTGGACCACAGGAATTTGTACCAATTCCAGATTGTTGAGGATCTAATTGTAAGTAAGTAACATTTTCTACTTGAAGTTCATCACGATGCATCACATTTGTTAATTGTTCCATTGAATAGTGTTGAACATTGAAATTTAACGTATCATTTGTTGCAACAGTTAGCTTATGATGTGTGTTAGCTAATAGTAGATACTGAACATTGCTGCGATTACCATTTTCTTGAGGTGTCACATAAGGCTCATGCATAGCCGTAACTGTATCTTCAAAATATCCTTCGTGTGAAGCGTGGTGTTTGTCACGATAATTTTCAAATGGTCCATGACCTTTATATTGTACGTTTTCGTAAGAAACATCAAGTGGTAAAGTTAAACCAAATCGTGGTAAATAAGGCATGACCGGATTAAATACAGTACGACCATTGATTGTAATGATACCTTCATTCGTAATAGTATAATCTACTTCAAAATCGAGTATTGTTTGTCGTGCGGGTGCATTAATTACACCTTTTAATGAAATTGTGTATCCAGCATCTGTTTCTTCTGCAAGAGCGTGATGAACACGTGTCATTGCGTGATGATAATGTGCCTTATACCATTCTGCTTTAATATTACGGTCATTATCAGTCGGCGCACGCCAAATTGACCATTTGCTAGGTGCTACTAATTGTGGTTCACCATTAAGCCAAATATTTTGAATAGCAGCATTTGCCTTGCTGATATGAATAATCATATTTGTTGATTCAATGCTGTAAACTTCACTTGTTTCATTAAATGTGAATGCTTGTTGAGGTGCTGAAATTTCAGGTACAGCAATCGGTGCAATGTGATGCACATCAAAACCACGTGTGTTTCCGTCATGGTCGTAGTAGACAAACTTAATGTAGGATAATGCTAGCTCAGATTCTAATAATTCAGATAAGTCTAGTACATTTGACTGTTTTGGTGCGATAGACGGTAATGACGTAGAGATAGTTTTTAATAAATGTCCATTGATTGCATATAATTCAACGTGTAGCGATAAAAGTGTTTCAGCATGTACAAAATCCAATGTGTTAAAGAATGTATACTGATGTTTTAAATGATTAGTTTCAACTAAACGTACGGGGCGATATAATTGTGCATGTTCTTGCAATAATACATGCGGTTTACGATCAGGATAAACTAAGCCATCCATACAGAAATTACCAGCATGTGGAAACTCACCAAAGTCACCACCATAACGATAAAGAGGTGTTGCATCGGTTTGATTGCGATTAATATTGACTGCATGATCTGCCCATTCCCACACAAATAATCCAATAAATTCAGGATATTGTTGGAATAATTCATAATACTCGAGTAAATCTCCGGAACTATTTCCCATTGCGTGAGCATACTCGCATAACATAAACGGTTTTTCAATATTGGGAATATCGAGGTAATCGGCTTTAATTTCGGTTGGAGAAGCATACATACGACTCCAACTGTCCATATATTGCGTATCATAGGTTTTATTGCGATCATAGTAATAATATGCTTCATAGTGCAATGGACGTGATGAATCAATACTTCGAGCGTATTTAAGCATCGCTTCTACATTTGGGCCATATCCAGTTTCATTACCAGCAGACCACATAACAATTGATGTTGAGTTTAAGTGGTGCTGCATTGAAGCGTCCATTCGGTCGACAAATGCTTGTTCAAAATCTGGATTTTCTGCTAAGGCATTATAATTGTCATTACCACCTAAACCGTATAAGTCAACAACACCATGCCCTTCTAAATCAGCTTCGCTTAAAACGTATAGCCCTAATGCATCGGTTAATTCATAAAATTGTCCTGTTTTAGGATAATGTGCTGTACGCAATGCGTTAAAATTAAATTGTTTGATGAGTTCAAGATCACGTAATTGATTTTCATAAGTAACCGTAGCTCCTGTATTTGGATGCGTATCGTGATGATTGACTCCAATTAATTTAACTGAGCGATGATTTACCCAAAATTGATTATCACGCATTTCAATGAGTCGCAAACCGACTAATTGTTGAATGTGTTCATGCCCTGCTGACAATATAATGGAATATAATAGGGGTGTTTCTGCACTCCATAGCTGAGGCTGTGGTACTGAAAGCTGAATTTGGTGGTCGAGCGTTGTTTGTTCAGCAAGTAGCTGGTCGTCAGGTGCTAATAATTTTACAGTAATCGGTAAATCAGCATCTGTTTTATTTAGCTTAATATTGATTGTTGCATGGGATAAATCTGCGTTAAATTGTTGTGTAATGCGAAAATCTTCGATTCGTTTTTTGTCACGCTCTAAATAATACACATCACGGAAAATACCACTATAACGGAATTTATCTTGGTCTTCTAAATAGGTTGCATCCGACCATTTTAAGACTAGCACATGCAGATGATTTTCACCGTTTATTAAGTAAGGTTCAATATCAAATTCATGTGTTGCATGTGAAATTTGGCTATAGCCAACAAATTCACCATTTAGCCAAACATAAAAAGCAGAATCGACTCCTTCAAAAATTAGATGATAAGTTTTATCTTCCTTTTTATCTAACTCTATCACACGATGATATAATCCGGCAGGATTGTCGAATGGCACATAAGGTGGATCGAATGGAATAGGGAACTCCGTATTCGAATACATAATTTGATCATAACCATGTAATTGCCAACAACTTGGAACAGGAATTTTATCATAGGATAATGATGTATTATCTTGCCAATATGCTTTATCAATTGAGCGAACATTATTAAAATAATGGAAATCCCATGTGCCATTTAACGAGTGAAAGTAAGCGCTATCCGAACGATTAGGTAAACGCTTAAAATTATTTGGATTATCATACGGAATATAGTAGTTTTTTCGTGGTAATGTATTGATATGCAATGTTTTTAAATCTTCAAAATAGTTTGGAATTATCATATTTTCTCTCCTCATTCTAGTACGCTTATTCTGACTTGAAATCTAATTTGCAAGGTTTACGTTACAAATTAGATAAAGTCAGAATATTCGAGCGTACAATATGTTTTCGGTAAAGTTAGTTTTATTTGACAGCACCCAACATACCTGCAACAAAATATTTTTGTAAAATAAAGAAAATTGCAATAGTTGGAATAGTTGCGACTAAAATAGCAATCATCATTAAGCCAAAGTCAGGTGCATAACTAGAGCCTAGATTAGATAATAATAATGGTACTGTCTTGACTTCATTTGTCTGTAATGAAACGAGAGGCCATAAATAGTTATTCCATGCACTCATAAATGTAATAATTGCGGCTGCTGCATAAGTGTTTTTCATAGTAGGCATATAAATTTTTATGAAAAGCCCAATTTCTGATAGGCCGTCAATGCGTCCGGCTTCCAATAGTTCTTGTTGGAACATTTTGGTGTTTTGACGAAAATAAAAGATTAAAAATGCTGTTGCGATATATGGTAAATAAGCAGATGCATATGAGTTAAAACCAATCGCAGGATGGATTGCAGAAAATTTTCCGAATAAGCGGAATAATGGAATCATCAGTGCTGCGAATGGAATCATCATTGAGGTTAAGATAACATTGAAAATAAAATCTGTTGCTTTAGAACGATAAATTTCAAATGCGTAACCTGCAATTGAACTAATTAATAATGCAAGTGCTGTTTGCGATAATGCGATGATTGCAGAGTTTTTTAAGGCAACGAGCATATCGGTTTGGCTCAATAAATTTTTAAAGTTTTCGATTAATTGATTTCCAGGTAATAATGATCCTTTCGTAACATCGACACTCGCATTCGTTGCTGAAACAATCATAAAATAAAAGGGAAATGCAAAGACAATGGACATTAAAATTAAAAAGATATAGGTAAAGAGATTATTTTTTTTCATTGTTAGCCCCCACTTTCATTTGAATAATAGAGAAGAATATAACTAAAATAACGATAGCGTAAGAAACAGCAGCTGCGTAACCAAAATCAGGTGTATATTTAAATGATAAGTTATAAATATATTGAGAAATGGTTAATGTAGCATTTCCTGGTCCACCATTTGTAATGTTCATCGTTTCATCGAATAATTGCAATGTTCCAATAGTTGATGTAATCGATGTGAATAACACAACGGGTTTTAGTAAAGGTAAAGTAATTTTGAAAAATTGATGTATAGCCGAAGCCCCATCAATATCTGCTGCTTCATAAATTTCTTGATCGATGTTTTGTAAAGCAGATAAGAAAAAGATCATATTATATCCAGTCCAACGCCAAGTAATAGCTAAAATAATTACGAATTTTGCCCAAAACGGATGTGCTAGCCATAAAATCGGTTGCTCAATTGCATGAATTGATAATAATAATTGATTTAAAATCCCATTATTAGAAAAAATATATTTAAAGATTAATGAATATGCAACGAGAGAAGTTACAGATGGTAAAAAGACAATCGTTCTAAAAAAGCCTTTGAATTTCAGTGTTTTATTATTTAATATGACTGAAAAGAAAATAGCTAATACAATCATAATCGGTACTTGGAATAGTAAAAATATGAGCGTATTTTTTAATGATTCGATAAATACAGGATCGGATAATAATCGTTTATAATTTGTTAATCCAACATACTCCAAATTCGCTCCATGACCAGATTGCAGAGACATTTTAAATGCTTCAATCATCGGATAAAAATAAAATAATAAAATTAAACTGATGGGAATAAAGATAAAAGCCCATCCTAATAGTTTTCGTCGTTGAAATACGTTCATAATTTACACCTCACAAAGTAAAATAATTATTTCAATGGTTAAGAAAATAAGAAAGGAATGGGCAACCACTTACAAATGCAAATATTGCCCAATCCCTATGTACTAAAATTAATGGTTTAACTGACTTTCAGCTTGTGCTTGAGCGTCATTGAACACTTGGTCTAAATCGCCACCTGCTAAGTATTGTTGTAAGGCAGCTTTCATGATATCTTCAATTGCATAAGTGTGGATACCATAATTTAATGACGGGATTTCCGCAGACCAAGTCGCAAAATCTTTATAGATTGCTTGTCCTCCGAAGTAGTCAACATTTGTATTATAAACATCTGTTTTTTGTACTGGTAAGTATGTTCCTAATGCACCAATTTCAGTGATTAAATCGCTATAAAATTCTGTGCTAGAACCAAATGTTTTAGCTAGGAAATCTGCTGCAGCTTCTGATCCTTTTTTGTTGATGACATAGAATGATGCACCACCTAAGTTTGAAGCATGAACAGAGCCTTCAATTTCTTGTTTAGGCCAAGGGACAACTGCCCATTTACCTGCTTGATCTTCAGCTTGTGTGACAGACGGTGTAATCCAGTTACCTTGTGGGACAGTGAATACTTTACCAGTATTGAAAGCTTCTAACATTTGTGCCCAGTCATTGTGAACATTCACTAGGTCTTGTTCATACATTGATTTAAAGGTTGTGAATGCTTCTTTTAAAGCAGCGTTATCAGCGATATTTGGTGTTACACCGTCATCTTTTGTATACCAAGAACCAGAACCATTAATCATAGCACGAATCATACCAAGGTCATTTAAGTCCATTGATAATAATTTAACACCAGTTTTTTCTTTAACTTTAGCTCCGATTTCAGCTAATTGATTCCAAGTAATATCTTGTAAATCATCAGTTGAGTAGCCTGCTTCTTTTAATAAATCAGTGCGTACATATAAACCAGTAACACCTGTATCAAATGGAAGACCGTAATGTTGATCACCGACAGAAGTTGCTTCTACTTTATATTGGGCGAAGTCTTCTGAATGGATATATTCATTTAGTGGAATAAATGTATCAGGATAAGCAGCTAAGAAACTTTGTGCACGATAATCTTCAATTAGGACAATGTTAGGTAAACTATCCGTTACACCCGCACTCATTGCAGTATTAAGTTTTTGAATAATATCATTTTGTGCATTTTCTTCAATTTTAAGTGAAACGTCACTATTTTCTTTGGCGTAATGCTCAGCTGCAATTTCTAAAGCGCGAATATTAAATTTTGGATCCCAAGCCCAAACTGAAATTTCTTCTTTTGCAGCTACTGATGGCATTGTAAAGAGGGATGCACTAATTGCGCCCAATGCCAATAAATTTGATATTTTTTTCATGTAAACTCTCCTTTTATATGAATATACGATATTGGACTGAAATAATTTTGATTGACAAGGTTGACGCCCTAGCTAATAGGCGCAAATGTCTTGTTTATCATCGGACAAACAATAATAAAAAATGATTAGAAAACGTTTTCCTTGACGCAATTATAGTATAGTCATTGATAATTGTGTATGCTATAATCAGTAAAAAATATGGAAAAATGTTTCCAGGAGGGAAAGATATGCGAAAATTATGGGTTTATTTTCAAAATGAAGATTCAGACTTGAACATTGATGAATGTGGTATCCAAGCATTTAGTGTAAGAGAAAGTTACTCGTATAATGCGTATCAACATTTTGTTTTACATTATGTTCAATCTGGAGAGGGCTATTTTGAAATTAATCAACACCGTTATCATTTGAAAGCAGGGGACGGATTTATTATCCGTTCGTCTGAGTATGTGACATATTACCCAGAGCTTTCTAATCCATGGACAACCTACTGGGTAGGGATTAGTGGTCATGATTTTGAAAAATATATTGGCAATACCGAAATTATGACAGCTTCTGTTATTACGTATCAAAATGGAGGCGAAACGCAAAAAATTATTCAAACAATTTGCGATACTACATTAGAAAAAGAAGCGAATTTACCAAGTATGTATTGGTATAAGGGGCAATTATTTTTACTGATTGAGGCATTGACGAAAGAATTTTCAGCCCAACATTATCAGCGAGCGTTGTCTGCAAAAAATGCGGCTGATACAGCATATGAGTATATTTATGCTAATTATATGAAGGACATTACCATTAATCATGTTGCAGAATACATTGGGGTTTCACGCAGCTATTTATATAAATTATTTAAGCAAAAATTTTTATTCTCACCACAACAATTTTTACTTGACCGACGTTTGACAATCGCTGCATCTTTACTGTTGACAACGGATTTGAGCATGGCTGAAGTGGCAGAAAAAGTAGGATTTAAAGATGCACTCTACTTCTCGAAAAGTTTTTCTAAGTATTATGGAAAGAGTCCGTCAAAATTTCGAGCACAACATGACTATGATTCTTATAAAGAATCGAAAGATAAGACACCGTATCAAATTTTAAGGCCGAATGAATTGAATTAGATAATAGTGTGTTGGAATTTATTGTATTATTTGAGGGGAGTATGGAGGAAATGATACAATAAAAATAGATGAAAACGATTAATTATTTTGACGTACGGAAAGATTGTGAGAGTGTAGAATGAGTCAAAGTATTACGAAACTAAGAATGCATCGTCCCAATGCGAGTCAAACTGAAAAAACAATAATTGATTATATTTTAAATGCGCCATTAGATGTATCGAATATGAGTATTCATGAATTAGCGAGTAAGACTTATTCATCACCAACATCAATTATCCGCTTATGCAAAAATATTGGTTTTGACGGGTATAAATCATTTATGAAAGCATTAGTCTATGAACAAGCAGTGCGAGATACGTATTTTCAACAGCAAGCTAATTTTGTTGAACGAGAAAGTGAAACAGATGAATTAATGGCGAGTGTGATTATTAATAATGTTCAAATATTGCAAGAGTTGCACTTATTATTAGTAACCGATGTAATTGAACAATGTGTGACGGCGATCGAAAATGCGGATAAGATTGTATTTTTTGGATTAGGTGCGTCATTGATTGTAGCCAAAGATGCCCAAATGAAGTTTGTACGTGTGAATCGCATGGTTCATTTGAGTGAGGACTGGCATACGCAATTATTAATGGCCCGCAATATGACGGCACATGACTTGGCCTTTGTTATTTCGTACTCGGGGGAAACACCTGAGATGATTAAATGTGCCAATGAGGCGAAATCAATGGGAGCAACGGTTTTATCTTTGACAAAAGAGGGCACTTCAACGATTAATCAACTTGCACATCTCGCACTTATGATTCCGGATAAAGAAGCTGGTATGCGTAGTGGTGCGATGTCCTCACGAATTGCACAGATGACTGTCATTGATATTCTATTTTCAAAATATTTGCAGCGTCATTATGATGAGGGAATGCTATTGATTGAACGAACTCGTATTGAAAAATAAGTTGAAGTAACTGACATCTAGGGATAATAGGTGTCAGTATTTTTGTGTAACGATATGATATTTAAAATAATAATGCCAATATGTGAAACAAAGTTCCTAAATGAAAACGATTAATAGTATTAATATTTCAAAGAATTATAATAGAAGTTAGTAAGATGTGACATTATTGAGTGCATCGAATATAGGAGGTGTAGAAATATGGAAAATTTAAAGGGGATGAGTACCGAAACACGTAATTCAGCAACGATGAATTTAGATCAATTTTCAGTTCGTGAGATATTGCTGGCGATGAATCAAGAAGATAGTAAAGTACCAGCAGCGATTGATTTGGTTATCCCTGACATTGAATTAGCAGTTAATGCTGTCGATGCTGCTTTTAAAAAAGGTGGACGGTTAATTTATATAGGTGCTGGGACGAGTGGACGCTTAGGTATTTTAGATGCAGTTGAGTGTGTTCCTACATTTGGGACATCCCCAGAAATGGTGCAAGGTTTAATTGCTGGTGGCGAGGAAGCGATGATGCGAGCAGTTGAAGGGGCTGAAGATAATACATTATTGGCACAGTCGGATTTACAGGCTCTGAATTTATCGGATAAAGATGTTGTGATTGGGATTGCAGCGAGTGGACGTACACCATACGTTCTTGGTGGTTTGACTTATGCGAAACAGGTTGGTGCGACTACTGTGTCATTAGCATGTAATGCTAAGAGTAAAATTGGTGACATTGCCGATATTAGAATTGAGGTGATTCCAGGTCCGGAAGTGTTAACAGGTTCGACTCGTTTAAAAGCAGGAACGGCACAAAAGTTAGTTCTTAATATGATTTCAACAGCTGCAATGATTAAGCAAGGAAAAGTGTATCAAAATCTCATGGTAGATGTGATTGCAACGAATGATAAGTTGAAGCAACGGTGTGAAAATATTGTTCAAGAAGCAACTGGTGCATCTGATGAACAAGTAAAAGAGGCACTAGCAGCAAGTCATGGTGAAGTCAAAATAGCTATTATTATGTTATTGATTGGATTATCTTATGAAGAGGCAAAAGAGCAATTAGCACAAGCAAATGGCTATATTCGAAAAGTTATTAATGAATAAGTTTGTTAGGAGGAGAAAGAGATGTCAAAATATGAGACTTTAATTACAGGAATTGTCACGCATTTTGGTGGTGCAGAAAATATTCATTCTGTTACAAATTGTATGACACGTGTGCGGATTACACCAAAAGATATAACAAAAGTAAATTTTGAAGCATTAAAAGCTGTACCTGAAGTATTAGGTGTCGTTAATGCTGAAACGGTACAAATTGTTGTTGGGCCAGGAAAAGCGAAAAAAGTAGCAGATGAAATGATTGCTCTTTATAATTTTGCACAAGGAGCACCAATTGATGAAAATCATTCTAAAGAAGATTGGCAATTGAATAAAGAAGCAATAAAATCCAATCAACCAAAAAGTAAAGTAAAACAAGGGTTACAATTGATTGCCAATATTTTTATTCCACTGATTCCAGCAATTATTGCAGCCGGTATTTTCCAAGGATTTGGTAGTTTATTAGGTCAATTGATTAAGCAAGGAACTTTATCTGGAAATTTCTGGGAAGGAACTCGTATTATCTTTGCCTTAATCGGAACAAGCTTTTTAGGGTATTTTGCGATTTATACAGGTATCAACGCAGCTAAACAATTTAAGGCAACCGAAGCATTAGGTGGGATGGTTGGTGCGATGTCCATTGCTGCACAAATTGTGGAGTTTTCAACTTTATTAGGTTTATATAATGAAGAAACACCGTTGAAATCAATTTTAACAACCGGTAAAGGTGGTATTATTGGTGTTATTTTAGGTGTATATATTTTATCTCGCTTTGAAAAAGCGATTCGTCGTGTGATGCCAGATGTGCTTGATTTGATTTTTACACCAGTGCTTAGTTTATTAGGTACGGCTTTAGTAATGGTTTTCTTAGTCATGCCAGCATCTGGATTTGTTTCAGATTGGTTAGTTGCCTTTTTAAATCTGTTCATTGCATCTAGTAATCCAGTGATTAGTGTGTTATCTGGCTATATTTTATCAGCAGTCTTCTTGCCAATGGTATTATTAGGTTTGCATCATGGTTTGATTCCGATTTATGCGATTCAATTAGAAACCATGGGTGGTGTGACTTTATTCCCAGTATTGGCAATGGCTGGTGCAGGGCAAGTTGGAGCAGCGATTGCGATTTATTTAATGGCGAAAAAACAACATAATGTATCTTTACAAAAAGTGATTGCAGGTGCCTTACCGGCTGGATTCTTAGGTATTGGTGAGCCACTGATTTATGGGGTTACATTGCCATTAGGTAAACCATTTATTACTGCAGGTCTAGGAGCAGGTTTTGGTGGTGCTTATGCGATGTTGATGAATGTACAAGCTACGGCTTGGGGTCCATCTGGTTTGGTAGCGACACCGTTGATGATTCCAACTAAAATTATTCATTATATCATTGGGCTTGTGATTGCTTATATCGGTGGTTTTATCGTGACAAGCATTATGATGAAACCAGAGGATTTGCAAAATGCGTAATGCAATCGGCATTTCTGTCTATTTAAGTCATTTTGAGCGACAAAAGGAATGGCTTGAAACAGTACTTTGTCCGGGAAGAAAAGTGTTTACGTCATTGCAAATACCAGAAGAACAATTGCAGCCTGAGAAGATATTATCAATGTTAAAGTGGTTAAAAGAACGTGGAGCATATATCATTACGGATATTAATCCACGTGTTCTGAAAGAGTTGGCAATACAGTCGATGCAGGAATTAGTCATTACCTATCCAATTGATAATATTCGATTAGACGACGGTTTTTCAACTCAGGAAGTTGCTCAATTTTTAGAAGTGACTGATGTGACCATTAATGCGTCAACACAAGGTGCACATTTGGACGAGTGGGATAAGATTACGCAACAAGCACCTTATCAATTATTCGCACAGTTTAATTATTATCCACGGGTGGAAACAGGATTGGACAGTCCAGATGTTCAATCGATTGTGGAAAAATTTGCAAGTGTAGGTATTCGGACAATGGCTTTTATTGCAGGAGATGAATGCTTACGAGGACCATTGTATAGTGGATTACCGACAATTGAAATGACACGCAATTTGCCACCTGTACTTGCATACTTAAAATTGTTGCGATGTGGAATAGATGATGTATTTATTGGAGATGTAAAGTTGTCGAACAGTCAATGGAAGGCAATTGAATCGATTATTCAAAATGAAATTTTGCGATTGCCTGTTGTATTGAAGTCAACGTATGATGAGCTTTATGATAAGATATATAAGATTAGGATTGATTCTCCAAGTACATTGTTGCGAATGAGTGAAGCTCGTTGCACCATGCAAGGTGATGTATTAATGCCTCGATATTGTACTGAGCGTGTAAAGGGCTCGATTACTTTGGATAATGTGAATTATAAACGATATTCAGGTGAGATACAGTTAATTGGTAAAAGTTTGCCGCCTAATGAACGGGTCAATGTGATTGGACGGATTGATGATGCGTATTTACCGATATTTGAATTAGACATTCGAGGGTTAAATGTTCAGTTTATAAAAGAGCATGATTAGTAGGCGATTGTGGTTTATATAAAGTGGAGGGGAGGTCATCGAAGACCTCCTCTTAATTTTTTGTTAATATTTGCGTTAATCGATGTGTTAATTGTGCTGTAAATCCCCATATATTTTCAGCATCCAAATCATAAAATGGAATATGACGTGTCAAATTTGAAAAATTATAATTTGTTTGATTTGGAATGCGTTCAAATGGGAATGGAGTGTCCGGTTTTATGTGAACAGGTAGGCGATGATAAGTCGGTGGGTTAGCGATTAAGGTAGCTAATGGGACTGTAAATAGACGTTCTACCTCTTCATTTGGTGTGAGTTGACGCCAATCATCAATCATTAATTGAGCTACAAAACAATAGATAGTGCGATTATTGGACACCATATAATCAATTTCACCAATTAAATGAATGGAATTAGGTAGTATATTTAATTCTTCACATGTTTCACGAATGGCTGCACCCTGGCGAGATTCTCCACTTTCAATGTGTCCACCAGGAAAAGAAACTTCACCGGGCTGTGAAATGTGTTGGGCACGGACTTCATAGAGCACTGTGTATTGATTATTTTCCCAAATCAATGGAATCAAAACTGCGTATTCTTTAGATACGCCCATAGGTTTTGGTTGATATTGTTGAATAATTTGGTGCAGAGTACGGTGCATGGGGTGAGTTCCTTTCTGTTATCGTTCTTATCTGTCATAGTAGCGTATGAAATAGATACCTGTCAAATCGACAGTGATATTAAACTCATGTTAAAATGAAAGTAATTTAGTTAGCGAAAGAGAAAGGAATGATACAATGATTAGTCAGCCGTCAGAAAAATTAACACAACACCACCTCCCTCATGCTATTGGTGGGATGTCGTACAATTTTAAATTAGGACAAGGAGATTCTTCGTATCAACAAGCAGTAGAACGATTGCTCCAAGAAATGGGCATTCGCCCAACTCAGTTATATCATGCTAATCAAGTGCATGGGCATCACGTAGCGATTGTGTCGAACCAAATGAATAATCATGCAACAACATTTGCAAGTTATCCGATGATTGAGGCTTGTGACGGCTTGATTACCAACGAATCTGGAGTAGCGCTATTAATTCGGCATGCAGACTGCACACCAATTGTATTATATGACCCAGTTAATCATGTATTAGCAGCTGTTCATTCTGGTTGGCGAAGTACAGCGCAGCGAATTAGTATTGAAGCATTGAAATTGATGCAGCAACATTTTCAGACTGAGGTGCGTGATGTGGTAGCCTACGTTGGTCCGTCAATTGATGCTCAGCATTATGAAGTCGGTGCAGAAGTTTATGAGGCATTTGAACTGATTGGGAATCGAGAGCAATATTTTATGGCAAAGGGCGAGAAATATCATTTGGATATGGTTCAAGCGAATGTTGCTTTATTAAAATTAGCTGGGTTAAAAGATGAACAGATAGAATATTCCACAGAATCAACGTATACTAGTGAACGCTTGCATTCTGCAAGGCACGAGGGGATAAATTATCACTTAAATGCTTTATGTGTTCAATTGCCTTAATTAAACAAAGTGTGGGCAAGAAGTTCTAAATAGGAATAGAAAAGTTGCTATTTCTGATTTTTTGCTGAGCTGATTTTTATTAAAGTTGAGTTTTAAAAATTATGGAAACGGTATCCATTCTTGTGTATAATAAGAGCAAATAGCATTTAAGTAGTGCTGTTTAACTACTGAGTGTGAGGGGTATAAACATGGAGAAACAACAATTTATTGATAGATTACAAGAACAGTTAACGAATTGGGAATTGCCAGAAATTGATCCACAAATGAAGCAAGGGGATATGCCAGGTGATCGAATTCAAATTGTACCGGCACATATTGAAAAAGCTGCGTTAATCTTCCCAAGATTAGTGCAACTGATGCTAGAGCAGTTAACAACATCGGATTCGAATAAAGTGGTCATTTCGGTAAGTGGTGGTTCCGGTGTTGGAAAAACAGGAGTTGCTGCACTATTTACTTATTTCTTAGAAAAAATGGGTATCGGTAGTTATACTTTATCGGGAGATAATTATCCAAAACGTATTCCAGTATACAATGATGCTGAACGCTTAAAAATTTTCCGTGAACAAGGGATTTTACAAATGTTGGCTGACGATGTTTATAGCCCAGAGCATGCACAACAGTTATTGCAATTCCAAAATAATGACACAGAAGCTGATTGGGCAATGGTAGCAGAGTATCCATGGATGTCTTCTTATATTCAAGGTGGTATTAATGGGTTAGTGGATTATTTAGGGACTGAAAATGAAATCAATTTTGCACAATTATCGAATGTGATTGCACAATTTAAAGCAGGAGAATCGTCTATTTGGCTAAAACGTATGGGTCGCACGGAAACGTCGTTATATTTTGATAAAATGGACTTCAGCAATATTAATGTTCTTATTATCGAATGGACACATGGTAGCAATGAAGCATTAAAAGGTATTGATATTCCAATCTTTTTAAATAGTACACCAGCTGAAACGTTAGAAAATCGATTAGCTCGTAATCGTGACGGTAAAATTGATAGTCCATTTACGACACGTGTACTCGAAATCGAACAAGATAAATTAACACGTCAAGCAGCCAATGCGAAATTAATTGTATCCAATCAATGTGAATTTATTGATTATGCGACTGTTTTAAGTGCAGTGGAGGATAGTAAATAATGACAACCTTAAATTTTGGACCGATGTTAAATGCCTATCCGGATAGTGTCGGAGGCGATTTGAAAGGATTAATTCAAGTATTGCAAGAGCCACAAATGGCTAATACATTTTCGTCTTTTTATATTTTACCGAGCGTATTTAATAGTGACTTAGATCGTGGATTTTCAGTATTGGATTACGGCTTGAATGAGTTGACGGCTACACAATCCGATTTAGAGCAGTTAAAAGATTTAGGTTTAGATTTAAAATTAGATTTTGTATTGAACCATTTATCTGTATTATCGCCACAATTTCAAGATATGATTGAAAAAGGGCATGAATCCAAGTACAAAGATTTCTTTATTAATTGGAATGAGTTTTGGAAAGGCTATGGTGAAATGACACCACAAGGTTATATTCAGCCAGATGCGATGTATTTGGATAAAATGTTTTTCCGTAAACCAGGGTTACCTATTTTAATGGTGCGTTTCCCAGACGGTAGTGACCAACCGTATTGGAATACGTTTTACAATGAAATACAATATCCACGCTTAGTGCCGAGCGATGTGATTCGTTGGACAGACTTGAAGTATTGGGCAGCTGATGTGATATCTCAGCGTGTGAATCAATCATTAGATGCAGGTATTGCACCAAGAGATATTGATTTTACTGGGTTTGAGGCACAACAAGGGCAGATTGTAGCGTATTTAGAAGCCAATCGCCGTTATATGGGGCAAATGGATTTGAATTTGAATTCGCCATTAGTATGGGAATTTTACGAAGATACCTTAGCAAAACTCGCTAGCTATGGAGCAAAAATTGTACGTTTAGATGCTTTTGCTTATGCACCAAAAGCACCAGGTGAGAAAAACTTTATGAATGAGCCAGAAACATGGGAGTTATTGGATAAGATTAAACATATGGCAACAGCACATGGTTTGAGTGTTTTACCTGAAATTCATACGAGTTATGCTGAAAAATCACATGAAATCATTGCAGATAAAGGGTATTTGACATATGATTTCTTCTTGCCAGGATTATTAATTGATGCATTAGAAAGTGGCGAAAGTGAACATCTAGCTACGTGGGCACAAGATATCATTGATAAAAATATGAAAGTGGTCAATATGTTGGGGTGCCATGACGGCATTCCATTGCTAGATTTGAAAGGTATTTTGTCAGAAGAACGTATTGCTGAATTGATTAATGTTGTGGTCGGTCGTGGTGGCTATGTGAAGAATTTGCATGGCAAAAAGAATTTATACTACCAAGTGAATGCAACGTATTACAGTGCCTTAGGTGAAGATGACCAAAAAATGTTATTGGCGAGAGCTTTACAATTATTTATGCCGGGTAAACCACAAGTATGGTATTTAGATTTATTCTTAGGGAAAAATGACCATGATGCCGTTGCGAGAGCAGGTGAGGGTGGGCATAAAGAAATCAATCGTACGAATATTTCGTTAGAACATGCACAAAGTATGCTTGACAATCCAACTGTACAAGCACAATTGCGTTTATTGCAATTCCGTCAAACCAATCCTGCGTTTAACAGTGACGCTAATGTGACGGTGGAACATAATGGCAAAGAGATTATTTTATCTTGGGAGTACGAGGGGCATACGGCTGTTTTAACGGCTGATTTAGCTGCACTGAGCTATCATATTGTGGCACGTGACGTTAATGGTGCTATTGTAGCTGAATTTTAATCATCTAATGAGAGTGGACTGAGTGTCTGCTCTTTTTTGGCTATCGCTGAATAAGGGAGAATGGAGTAATAGTATATTTATGCGAATGATTTTAAATTAGACTTAATAGTTAAACGCTTGCAAAGATAATTTGATATATATTATAATATAGACAGAAAAAGAAATAGTTAAATCTTCGCTAAGTTCATGTAGGTATGCAGTTGCATTTTGTACCATAGCCGGTCTAAAAAGGAGTTAAATTTGTTATCAACACAAGCGAACTAGAGTAAAGGAGGTGAATAATATGAAAAAATCAGTGTTGAGTTTGGTGTTAGTGTTGTTATTAAGTTTGGGTATCGTCCCAATGGTGCAGGCAGAAGAATCGGTAGAAGATTTTTACGACACTTATACTTATAAAGGTGAGTCTAAAGTTCGTGGTATTCGATTGGATAAAGATTATATCGAGATTGTTTTAGATATGGCACAAACAGACGGTGTGAATGATGAGTATTCATCATTTTTGCAAACGATTGCGTCACGCTTTATGCGAGGTGATGTTTTTGGTGTCATTGATACGAAAGGTAATCAAGCGAAAGACAAAGTAGATGAGGAAATTTGGCGTATGACTTTTAGTCATAGTCAGATAGGTGGTTATCCTTATATTTCGTTAAGTTCAGCATTTCCACGCTATGATTTAGTCGACGGACAGTTGTTTGTGTCAGTACGGGGTGTTCAATTGTTTAAATTGCAAATAGCTGATGAGCAAAATGTGGTGGATAAATTTGGCAATGAATTCGAGCGATTGACAGAAGAGAGAGCACAATAAAACCGTTAAATTTAAGACGCCTATTGTTAGTAAAACTAATAATAGGTGTAATTTTTTTGCGTATGCAATCTCTGTCTATATAAAATATTTATATTTAAACCATAGACATTACACAATATGTAGTTTAAAATAAGTTTTAAGTTACTATATATTGTGTGAGGGGTGTTTTTATGAGTGACAAAATGTCAAAAGTCCATACGCAAACTATGCAATTGAATCAATTGATTGTCATAAAGCGTGACGGACGTCAAGAAAAGTTTAATGCTCATAAATTAAAATGGAGTCTAATTCGTGCCGGTTGGAATGAAGAAGAAACGAAGACTTGGGATTCTATTTGTATGACCCTATTACATCGAACACAAAATAGGATTAAGGCAGAGGACATCTCTGATATTGTGGTTAATGAGCAATTGCATCAAGCGTGGCAAGATAATTATATTCGGTATGCACATACTTCACAGACATTAGAGGCACAAGCGAGTGATTTGAATTATCAAATTCAACAGTTGACACAAAAAGAGCAAACAATCGTCAATGAAAATGCGAATAAAGATAGTCGTGTGTTCAATACTCAGCGCGATTTAAGTGCCGGTGTTATTGCGAAAGCAGTCGGTTTAAAAATGTTACCACCTAAGGTAAGAAAAGCTCATTTAAAAGGGCAAATTCATTATCATGACTTAGATTATCACCCGTACGCACCAATGACAAATTGCTGTCTGATTGACTTTAAAACAATGTTTGAAGAGGGGTTTCAAATTGGGAATGCCCAAGTCGAAAGTCCTAAATCAATTCAAACGGCAACGGCACAAATGGCACAAATTATTGCGAATGTTGCCAGCAGTCAATATGGGGGCACTAGTGTTAATCGTGTGGACGAATTATTGGAACATTATGCTGAGAAGAATTATCAAAAACATCTAATGATTGCTAAGCAATGGATTGATGATAGTGCTAAGCAAGATGCCTATGCCAAAGAACGTACAGCTAAAGATATTTATGATGCGATGCAAAGTTTGGAATATGAGATTAATACTTTGTACACTTCTCAAGGACAAACACCGTTCACTACCTTAGGTTTTGGTCTAGGGACTTCTTGGTATGCTCGTGAAATTCAAAAAGCAATTCTCAATGTGCGTATTTTAGGATTAGGGCAAGAAAAACGAACGGCTATTTTTCCAAAACTGGTATTTACTTTGAAAAAAGGGGTTAATTTTTCTGCTGAAGATCCTAATTATGATATTAAGCAACTCGCATTGGAATGTTCGACAAAACGAATGTATCCCGATGTTTTAATGTATGATAAAATTGTCGACTTAACTGGCAGCTTTAAAGTGCCAATGGGGTGTCGTTCGTTTTTGCAAGGGTGGCATGATGACGAGGGTAATGAAGTCAATGAGGGGCGAATGAATCTCGGAGTGGTGACATTGAATTTGCCACGAATTGCGATTGAATCGAGAGGCGATAAACAAGTATTCTGGCAACTATTAGAGGAACGTTTAGCAGTAGTAGCTGAAGCACTAGAGTATCGTATTCAACGAGTTAAAGAGGCGATGCCGGAAAATGCTCCTATCTTGTATCAACATGGTGCTTTCGGCATGCGTTTATCGGCCGATGAATCCGTAGATAAGGTCTTTAATAATCGTCGTGCTACTATTTCAATGGGGTATATCGGACTTTATGAAGTGGCAACAGTATTTTATGGTTCGCAGTGGGAAAATAATCCAGCAGCCAAAGCGTTTACGGTAGATATTTTGCGTCATATGAAAGAGTATACTGATAAAAAAGGTGAGGAAACTGGCTATCATTTCAGTATTTACGCTACACCGTCTGAAAGTTTGACCGACCGTTTTTGTCGTATGGATACTAGTTATTATGGCGATATTGCAGATATTACGGATAAGGGATATTATACCAATTCGTTTCATTATGATGTGCGTAAACAACCGACACCATTTGAGAAAATTCAATTTGAGGCAGAGTATTTACCGTACACGAGTGGTGGTTTTATTCATTATTGTGAGTATCCTAATATGCGTCAAAATCCGAAAGCATTAGAGGCAGTATGGGATTTTGCTTATGATAAGATTGGGTATTTAGGAACAAATACACCGATAGACCATTGTTATGAATGCGGATATGACGGTGATTTCATGCCGACGGAGCGTGGGTTCCGATGCCAACATTGTGGTAATCGTAATCCAGAAACTTGCGATGTCGTTAAACGTACGTGTGGTTATCTCGGTAATCCTCAATTGCGTCCAATGGTGAAAGGACGCCATAAAGAAATTTCAGCACGCAAAAAACATGTGAGGGCTAACTGACATGAGAGCAATGCAACCTAAACAGTGGCGTAGTGAAGAGTGGAGTCAGCATAAAGTGGCAGATTATAAGCCGTATAATTTTGTTGACGGTGAGGGAGTACGATGTAGTCTTTATGTAAGTGGTTGTCTTTTTGCATGCGAGGGCTGTTATAATAAAATTATTCAAAACTTTAATTATGGTCAGTATTATACAGCAGAATTAGAGAATAAAATTATTGATGATTTAGGTGCTTCTTATTGCCAAGGTCTAACTTTATTAGGTGGCGAGCCTTTTTTGAATACGGCTATTTTGATTCAACTATGTCAACGTGTGCGACAAACGTATGGTGATACTAAGGATATTTGGGTGTGGTCTGGCTATACGTGGGAGGAGTTAATGCAGGAAACGGAAGATAAACAAACCTTGTTATCAATGGTTGATGTATTGGTAGATGGACGCTTTATTTTATCGAAATGTGATTTAACGTTACGTTTTCGTGGGAGTTCGAATCAACGTATTATTGATGTGAAAGCAAGTCGTGTCCAAAATCAAGTAGTGCTGTACTATGGTGACGAAAAATAATCTGTGATAATACGCAAGAGATTTCAATGGACATCTATTGCGTATTTTTTGTGAAATTGATAGGATATTAGTAATAAGACTAATTGTGAGAGAATTCAGTACACTAGAACAGAATGCTGACGTATAGAAGTGTTTTGTGAAGTGGATGTCATTTCAGTACATTGAAGCCAGAATAAACATAGTGCGACAATGTGCGATTTGAAATGAACCACTGGAGCAAAATACCGGCGTGCGTGCAGCGCACAGAGGGATTTTGTGAAGTGGATGTCATTTCAGCATATTGGAGCCAGAATAGAAAGGAAGTGCTAGTAATGCGAAATATGAGTGATAAAGAATGGTTATTGAGACGCCGACTTAATCGCATTTTTCATCTAATGGTTATTATTTTAGGGACTATTTACTTCTTATATACTTGGGCTAACCCAACGGCGATGCGTTATTTCTTCATAGTTGGAGGGCCAATTGCTATCATTGTATCGATATGTGAGTTGTTTTTAAATGTGCGTGACTGGCTGACTAAGAAAAAGGAAAAGATTTAGGAAGTAGGAAATCCGTTGTAAAGATACATCGAAATGTTAAATATTATCTGCAAAAATGATTGATTGTATTGGAGATGAATATATGAACCGAACAGAGCTGCAATTAATCTATAAAGAAAGAGATAAAATGTTAGTTGCCGTTCAAGAATGCAATGCAGAATTGGCTAAAAAAATATTTTTTCAACTAGAAAAAGATGAAACAATTAAGAGGTTGGGTATTATTAATCGCATTGAAAGTAATCAATTACGTTCAGTAAAAAATTTTATGTTATCGTATAACACACAGTATTTTATGGCTGGTTTAAGAGGTAATTTAGATATAATGGTTGCTCATCGGTTGGCTGAAAGCTTTGCCGTGATGATTGAAGATAGCCAAAGTGTTATCGATTTACAGGAAATTATGATTATGATGCTGGAAACATATAGTGACTCTAAGTATCGAGTGATCGAAGAAAATGATGTTCAAATAAGCGATAAAGTAGATAATTTCATTGAACAGGAATTTATGAATCAAATTACTATTTCACAAATTGCACAGCAGTTTAATATGAATAAAGAGTATTTAATGCGAGTCTATAAAAAAGAAAAGAGTATGACGATTCATGATAAAATTACCATTAGACGCATTCAAGAAGCGAAAAAACTTTTACAGTATACGCATTTAAGCATTTTGGAGATTGCGATGAGTATAGGTTTTTCAACATCGCAATACTTTTCAACGACCTTTAAGAAAATGTGTGGTTTTTCTCCTACGGAATATAGAAAAAATTGTTAATTAAAACACAAGTTATTATTTTATACAATGCTGTCATAATTTTGAACGAATTATGGTAGCGTTTTTTTATATGATACAGACTGTAAGAGGTTTCGAGCTGTTAATTATGAGGAGGTTAATGTTATGAAAGTGTCAGGTCCTATTCCTGTTACCTCAACATCACATCTATTTTCATCGATGCAGTATTCACGTAAAGTTATTGAGATAAAAGAGTTTGATTTTGTTGAGGAAGAATATTTTATTTTAGGGCAATCGAATATTTATGATTGGAATGAAATTGAGCAGAAAGTAAATGTGTTTGAAGAAAATTTAGATTATACTACTCGCATTATTGTCAGACGTCCTGCTGATAATAATATTTTTTCGGGTATTGGGTATGTTGATATTATGAATGCTTCAAATGGTTATGATATTGAAGATTTGTGGCGTCGTAGTTATTTGCATATTATGGAAAATAATCATTTATATATTGGTGTCACAACAAAGCCTATTAATGTATTATCATTAAAGAATTTTGATTATCAACGTTATCAATCATTAAATTGGTCAAATGGCAAAGTTGTGAATAGTCCTGCTGTTGCTAACCCTGTTACGATGTCGATTGATGGCACTGAGGAAGGCTTGGTTTGGGATATTTTACATCAGCTAGGAATTTATGTTAAAGAGGATAGCAGTGCAATAGGCATTAATAAAAAGGTACAGTACTTATATTTAACAGGACAATCACAGTCTGGTATGTATCTAAATACTTATGTTAATTATATGCATCCATACTACGAAATCAGTAATAAAAGTAATCCTTATGACGGATATTTATCATTAGCATCTGGTGGTTTGACACGTTCATTAAGACAGGAGCCAGATAATACTATTCCAATGGCGATGAGAGCACCTCATAATGCAGAGATAAGTCATCCATATATTCAGTTTAATACAGAAAATGATTATTATTTATTTAAAATGTTTGGGGGCGAAGTTAAACCGATTGAAAATAGTAATACGCCAACGAATAAGAAACGATATTATGATATGACTGGGGCTGCACATACCGATGCAGCAAGTCCACTTGTTCCACTTAATTCGGAAATAATTAAAACAAAATGTCCACCAAGAATTTTAGATAATGAATATGAATATCGTTTAAATGATTTACCATTTGATTATTATATTAATGGGATATTGAATAAATTACATCACTGGGTAGTAACAGGCGAAGCGCCTGAGATTATTGAGCCATTGATGAAAAATCAAGCAGGAGAATTTTTAAGAGATGAATTTGGACATACTTTAGGTGGGGTGCGCAGTCCATTTATTGATGTACCTAAAGCAAAATATCAAGCGTCTTATGACGGTAAAGCATCAACGAATGGAACGATGATATTTTTCACTGAAGATGAAATCAAGCAACTGTATGGGTCTAAAGAAAATTATTATGTAAAATTTGAAGAATATATAGAAAAACAAGTGCAGCAAGGGTTAATTACTCAAAATGATGCCAAACGTGCATGTGCATGGGCAATGAATATTTGGAAATAGAGGGGAATAGTATGAAAGAGAAAAATGAAATAAGACCATTTAGCCGCCAAGACCAAATGGGATATATTGCAGGTGATATGGCAGGGAGCTTTGTTAATTTAACGTTTGATGCTTTCTTTTTAGTTTTTACAACGTATGTTTTAAAAGTTAATCCAAAATTTATGTCAGGATTGTTTTTATTTGCTCGATTATTCGATGCAATTAATGATCCAATTATTGGTTCATTGCCAGACAGATTTCGTTTAAGTAAAGTAGATAAATTTAAACCCTGGATAAAAATTGCTATGTGGCCATTAGCTATTTCGATTTTAATGGGATTTTTTGATATTACCATTTGGAATATTAGTGAATCATTTAAATTAATTTGGGTATCTGCAGCGTATATTCTTTACGGTATGAGTTATACTGGTACGTCGATGCCTTTTGGTGCAATGGCGTCAGCGATTACACGAGATACAAATGAAAGAAGTCAATTATCTGCAGCTAGAGCAATTGGTGGAACAATTGTTGGATATGGTTTCTTAGGTTTCATTCCGTCACTTATTTGGGATAAAGCAGGTAATGCGAATCCTAAAGGATATATGCTAGTTGCGATTGTTGCAGCTGTACTATGTATTATTTGTTACACTATTTTATTCCGCTTAACACAAGAACGTTATTCACGAATTGAAATAGGTGATAGTGTACAAAATAATGTTGAAAATCAGTATCGCTTTTTTGATGTGGTGAAACAAGCGTTTCAAAATAGATCTCTTTTAGGTATTATGTTCGCATCAGTAGGCTCTTTAATTTATATCACAGGTAACTCACAATTTGGTGGTTTCTTATTTAAAGAATTTTTCCAATTACCTAAAATGCAATCAGTCGCAATGTATGTACAAATCCCCATCACTTTTATCATGTTTATTTTAGTACCAAAAATAACAGAAAAAGTAGATAAAAGATTATTTTTAACAGGGATATTAATATGGAATGCAATCATAGCAGGAATATTATTCTTTGTGCCAATTCACAATATTTGGCTATATATCTTATTAAACTCTTTAGGGAATTTAGGACAAATGTCATTTATTATGTTGGTTTGGGCTCTTGTAGGAGATGCAATCGAATTTCATCAATATAAGTTTGGTACTAGACCAGACGGAACTTTATATTCAATTTATACTTTTTCTAGAAAAATTGGATCGACACTTGCTTCTTTTGGTGCCACAGGATTATTAGGAATTATTGGTTTTGTTGCAGGGGGTGAAGCACAGTCAGCTGAAGTAGTTTCAAATATTCGCTATATCGCAACTGCTATTCCTTTGATTGCATCCGTAATGGAGGTTATCGGCGTTTATTTTATTTTCAATTTGACTAGTGAAAAAAATATTCAAATTGCAAAAGAAAACAAAGCTCAAATTAAGTAATAAAGGGTGAGATGATGAAGATTTACGATATTCATGTACATGTGGCTGATGAAGAAGGGTATAAAATTAATGGACAAGATGTTATTAGTGCATCGGAAATGGTTGATTCAATGAATGAACGTGGGATTAAATGCTCAGTGCTAATGAGTCAGTCAGAGATCGATAACGAGTTAGGTTCAAATAAAATGAACCGAGAAATTATCAAACGATATCCTGAACGTTTTAAATATATGTGTTTCATTAAGTTAGAAGATATGAATAGCATAGAAGAACGTTTATTGAATGAAAAGAGATTAGGTGCTATTGGTGTTGGAGAATTAACAGAAAATAAGCCGATTGATTCAGCGGAATATTTTACTTTGTTTAAAGCAGCTGAAAAATTACAATTGCCGATACTTTTCCATATTAGTACCCAATTGCCTACGTATTACGGTGTGTTTGATGAAGAAAAACTCCCAGGAGTAGAGAAAGTATTAAAAGAATTTCCTCAATTAATAGTGATTGGTCATTCTCAGGCTTTTTGGTATGAAATGGATGAACATTCTTTTAATTCCACACCGGAAGAACGAAACGGATATCCTAAAGGAAGTATTATTAAAGAGGGAAGAGTACAAGAATTACTACGAAAATATCCGAATCTTTATTGTGATTTATCTGCCAATAGTGGTGGAAATGCGATTATGAGAGATAAAGAATACGGCATTAAATTTATTGAAGAGTTTCAAGATAGATTGTTTTTTGGGACGGATATTTATAGCAAAGAATTACATTTTCCACTTTTAGATTATTTGCATGAATTAGTTGTTGAAAATAATCTGGCACCAAAAGTAGTTGATAAAATTTTATTCGAGAATTTTGAACACATATTCTGTTCTGAAGCTAAGCATTAATAGTGATTGGCTATCTGGCACCAAATATTAGTGTGAAAAATAAATGGAAAAATCTTCTTAATTATTAGATAATGATAATTAAGAGGATTTTTCGTTGTGCAATTATTAGTTTAATGAAAAATGAATTGTACACATAAATATAGGTAGGCAATTATGAAGAAACTAATATATTTTATTTTTGGAAGTATCAGTTTGGTGATTGGAACTGTAGCAGTTTATGTGCCAGGTATTCCAACGACGATTTTTTATTTAGCAGCAGCATACTTTTTTGGGCGCAGTTCGGATAGATTATATCGTTATGTGACTGGAACTAAGTTTTACCAAGAATATGTTCACGAGCCATTTGTGAAAAAGAGCATTACCCAAGAAAAGAAACGTCGAGTGTATCTTTCTTTAACAATCGTCTTTCTAATTGCTATTTTAATCGTTCCGAAAAATTGGCTTAAAGTGATGTTAGCTGGTATTTATTTAGCACATCTTTTAGGGTTAAATTGGTACTGGAAACGTTAAATATAGTACGACAATAAGTGACTTAAGTAAGAGTTAGCGAAAAGGAGTAGTAGAATATGAGCATAGCACATCATTCCCTACGATTAATGGGAACGAATATTACCATGACGATTATTTCAGATAATGCTGAACAGCAAACTCAAGAAGTAGATCAGTTATTGCGAATGTACGAGCAGCGTTTTTCTGCCAATAGTGCGACTTCTGAATTAATGGAAATCAATCATCAAGCAGGAGTTCAACCGGTAGTAGTCAATGACGAATTATTTGAATTAATTCAAATTGGGAAAAAGCATTCACTTCCGTATGAGAGTCAATTGAATATTGCGATTGGACCACTAGTTCAATTGTGGCGAATCGGTTTCAGTGACGCTAAATTACCCGAGGATACACAAATAAAAGCAGTATTATCTTTGATTCAACCTGAAAAAATTTTGTTAGATACAGAGCAGCAATCTGTATTTTTAGAAGAAAAAGGCATGAAAATAGACTTAGGTGCATTAGCAAAGGGATATATTGCAGACAGAGTAGTTGACTATTTGAAGCAGCAAGGTGCTCAAGCAGCTTTAATTAATTTAGGTGGAAATGTGCTGACTTTTGGTGAGAATCCAAATCAAGCTGACGGCTATTGGCGTGTAGGAATTCAAAATCCAACATTGCCAAGGGGGAATCATGTGGCGATATTGAAAATTAAAAATCAATCCGTTGTTACAAGTGGAATTTACGAGCGACAACTGACAGTCAATGGCAAAACGTATCATCATATTTTTTCAAGTGAAACAGGGTATCCGATTGATAGTGCAATGGCAAGTATTACGATAGTATCAAAATTGTCTTGTGACGGCGAAATATGGACGACTCGACTATTCGGTAAACGCATTATGGCTGCTTTAGCAGAAGTGGCACTACAACCAGATATTGAAGCACTCGTGATTGACCAGCAATATGGTGTTCATCAGTCATTAGGTATGGCTCAATATATTGAATAGCAAAAAGGCTCTGCACGCAATGTGTACAGAGCTTTTAATTTTTGTGGAAAAGAGTAGACAGGAAGTGATGTCAAACAGCTCTTTGCCGCACTATGTATATTTTGGTTCGTGTGGGTTGGCAAGCGGCCACTTCACACTATGTATTAATGCTCGCTTGCACCGCTTGTTGTATCGACAGCTGTTGCGTCGGCATTTGGTGTGCTTTCGCTTGCACCACTTGTTGCGTCCGGCGTATAGTCACCACCACTTTGGCTGGCACTACTTGTTGCATCAACAGAACCTGCACCACCGACTAAACGTTGACCAGTTTCTTTAAGATACCAATCCAACCATGGTTTGAAGTTGAAGATTAATTCGTTAATACCGGCATATGACCCGTCTGGGTAGTACACTGCTTGGTAGTTGTGGACATTAATTAACTCTTTATTTGGTTGTGGTACAATTACACGCACATGATCTTGATTACCTGCACGTAATGTTCCGATTACCCAGCTAACATTTTTATAAGTATGCGGTGGGTGAACTGTAGATAGACGATTACCTGCTTGTTCAGGAGCACGTGGGCCAACCATTTGACTTGGGTCTTGATGTTGACGGTTATAGTACAAGAATTGGTTGTTGTCATCAGCATAAGTAAATTCAAACGGCATTGCACGCATAAACATATTTAATTGGTCTACTGTTAAGACACCACGATCTAATTTGACATAATCATTACCCTCAGCAGCCCCAACAATTTTAGCAGCTTTTTCAACCCATTCAGGATCATCTGGGTCTACTCCCTCAATGGTTGTCGCAATTTTACCAGATACAGTTAAATCTTCTTCAGCAATTGGTTGTGGTTTTCTCAATGCTGCGATTACATTGACGTATTGAACAAAGTTTTGTAAACATGATTCTAAGAAATCAATCGTACGTTGCTCTTTTAAATTACCTTTTTCGTCAAATGCCTCTTTAACTTTACCTAATAAAAATTCATTTCCTGGTAATACATAGGCATTAACACCCGGTGCGTCAAGAATTTGGCGTAAATGTAGTTGGGCACGTGAAGAACCTTGGTCGTAATAAGAAGCCCCAACAATCATAACAGGTTTATTTTCTAAAGGATGAACTTTGAATGATAGCCATTCTAAAGCACTTTTTAGGGCTGTGGGAATGGTATGATTATGTTCAGGTGTCGCGATAATGACACCGTCGGCACGTTTAATTTTATTATCTAATAGACGAATCGCAAAATCATCTCCTGGTTCGTCTTGGTTAAATAGAGGTAAATCTTTTATCTCCATAATTTCCATTTCGAACAAGTTTTTGAATTTACGTTGAATATATTGTAATAATTGACGATTATATGATTGTTCAGCATTTGTGCCTACTAGTCCAATAATTTTCATGAGCAGCCTCCTATAATTTTTCCCAATCGAAGTTTTCGACTTCTTTTGCTAATAAGTCATATGTATTTGATAATTGTTGTGTAATTTTTACAAAGACACGGAAATCATCGAGTGCTTTCGATAATTTTTCTTTGCTTTCTTCATTAATCATGTCGCCATTTGCATCAAAAGCCTGTAAAGAGTGTGCTAATAAATAATCAGATCCGGTCATAACACGAGCTTTAATTTCAGGGGAGTTAAGAATTTGATGTAGGTGCGCTTGAGCACGAGAAGAACCAAGAGTTCCATATGATGCACCAGTAATCATGATTGGTTTATTCAATAATGGGTGAATACCGTATGATAACCAAGCTAAAGCATTCATTAATGCAGCAGGTACTGCGTGATCATACTCAGGTGTCGAAATAATAACACCGTCTGCCTCTTCAATTTTTGCTGCTAATTCTTTCACAATGTCCGGTACAATCATCGATTGCGGTTTGTCAAAGAAGGGTAAGTGACTAATTTCTAGTACTTCGATTTCTACTTTGTCAGTAAAATGTTTTGACATAAATTGTAATAGTTGTCGGTTGGTTGATTTAGAAGAATTTGTACCAACGAGTCCAATTAATTTCATGTAATATAATCCTTTCTGCTTGTGTTTAGTATGAAGTGAAAAAGTGCGATGTTGCAAAGAAAGATGTGCTCAATCATTCTTAACAGTAGCATCAATGGTATTCGCTTCAACTTACTTTATGGTACTGCTTTTAAGGTAATGGATTGAAGTAGGTAGTATGTTGTTCGACTAAATATCAACGAATCCGTTTCCTGTAGTGTTATTATAACAATTATAATCAAGCATGACAAGAACACGACAAATTCTCTAAGTTAAACATTTTTATAAAAATAGTTGAAAAATCGTAATCATTACTCTATAATGATAATTGTTACGATTAACAAAAGAAAAGGAGTATTAAGTATGCGAGTAAATATTTTAATGGAATGTACAGAAACAGGAGAACGTTGCTATATTACAAGTAAAAATAAACGTAATAATCCAGATCGTTTAGAGTTGAAAAAATATTCTCCAAAATTAAGACGTCGTGCAATTTTTAGAGAAGTGAAAAAATAATAGAGTGTATGATAAGGTGTTTTGGTTTGGTCTGTTTGAGAAGATTCTCGTTGTACAAGGAATTTTCTGAAATGGGAACAAGCTGATTCAAGCGAGTTAGAAAAGGAGTGCTCAATGGCAAAAAAATCAAAAATCGCAAAATATGAGAAACAATTGAAATTGGTAGAACAATATGCAGAAATTCGAAAAGAATTAAAAGCAAATAAGGATTACGCAGGATTAGCTGCTTTACCGAAAAATTCAAATCCGAATCGCTTGAAGTTGCGTGATAAAATCGACGGAAGACCACGTGGCTATATGCGTAAATTTGGCTTATCGCGGGTTAATTTCAGACAGTTAGCACATAAAGGATTAATTCCGGGTGTTAAAAAAGCTAGCTGGTAATTTCATCAATCCTAACGAATCAGACTAAAAAGGAGTGAGTTGATGACTGCAATGAATACATCAAATGCTTATCGTTACTTAGATAGTCCAAATATAAAAACACGTAAACGTGCACGACGTGTCATTAAGGAAGCTAAGCGTAATAAAAAAGGTATTCGATAAGTCGAGATTGGGTGAAAAAGTTTTTGTGCTTTTAAGTTTATTTTAAGTAGTGGGATTATACTTACAGTATAAAGTGATAGCAAACAAAAACTCTCTCTCTCCAAAATATTAATGATAACAACTATCACTAGTTCAGGGGCATCATCGAATGCTCCTGATTTTTTTTGTTGGAACTAGATTTTGATTTCAATATCCCCATAGTTACAGACGGTATTTGTTAGAGTAATATGTTTAAATTTTCAAATGCAATGAATTAATTCTATTATGGAAGTAAGTTCAACAGACTCGGTTGTTTTAATATTCATGACAAACGAATATAACTTTAGTATAATAAAAATCAGCAAGTCAAAGTGAAAATGCAAGGGGATAGGATTTCGTTTAAGCGTTGAGTATCCGATAAATGAGCGAAATAACTCTCCTGCATGGACAATATCAAGGAGTGATTTTTACAGTGTCGATTAATGAAGAATTATTAGTTCAATTAACTCAAGCCAATGGTATTGGTGGGAATGAAGGTCAAATTCGTCAACTATTTAAAGATGCAACCAAAGATGTTGCTGAAACATTTTTAGAAGACGGATTAGGTGGTGTGTTTGCACAACATACTGGTAAGGCAGACGGCCCACGTGTCATGATTGCAGGGCACATGGACGAAGTTGGTTTTATGGTTAGCCAAATTACTGACAAAGGATTTTTAAAATTCGTACCAATCGGTGGCTGGTGGAGCCAAGTGGTATTAGCACAACAAGTGACGATTACTACACGTGATGGTAAAACATTCCATGGTGTAACAGGTTCAAAACCACCCCATGTATTATCAGCTGAAGCCCGCAAACAACCAGTAGATTTACAAGATGTTTTTGTAGATTTAGGTGCTAGCTCGAAAGAAGAAGTATTATCGTGGGGAATCCGTCCAGGCGATATGATTACACCTTATATCGAAACTCGCCGTTTAAACGGCACGCCATTTTTATTAGGGAAAGCATGGGATAATCGTATCGGTGTAGCCGTAGCGATTGAAGTATTGCGTGAATTAGTTGTTTCAGGGCATGACACTGTATTATTTTCTGGTGCTAATGTTCAAGAAGAAGTGGGCTTACGTGGAGCGAAAGCTGCGACACATTTATTACGTCCAGATATTACGATTGCTTTGGATACAGGTACAGCGGGTGATACTCCAGGCATGACACCGAAAGAAGCGGATAGTGAATTAGGTAAAGGGCCACAAGTGATTATTTATGATGCCTCAATGATTGCACATAAAGGTTTGCGTGAATTTGTAATTGATATTGCTGAAGAAGAAAACATTCCATTCCAATATACGTTTATTACAGGTGGTGGTACTGATGCAGGGGCACAACATCAAAGTTTAGACGGTATTCCGTCCATTGCGATTACAATTCCAGTGCGTTACTTACATTCACATACTTCAATGATTCATGAAGATGATTATAAAAATACGATTCGTTTGGTAACTGCGATTATTAAACGTTTAAATCATGAGAGTGTACAACAAATTCGTGATAATGCGTAGGTGATACGACATGAAATTATATTGTATAGGGTCAGCTGGTGGCTATCCAATGGGTGACAATGGGACTACCTCGTATGTTGTTACTTCAACGGACGAACAGTTTCATTTGTTACTTGATGCTGGTAGTGGCTCAGCCTTGGCGATTGAACATTATTTGCCAGTTAATCAATTAAATGCTGTTTGGTTAAGTCATGACCACCCAGACCATAGTGCAGATATTGGTATTTTTCAACATTTGTTTTTCTTGAAAAAACCAGCCAGTGAACACGGAATGATTCCAATTTATTTGAACGAAAATTCGAAATTATGGCCGATTATGATGGATGATGCGAGTACAAAAGCGTTACCATATCGTATTCAAGAACCTATGACGATTGGGCCTTTTAAAGTGCAGTTTATTCAAACGACTCACCCAGTGGAGTGTGCAGCCATTCGATTAGAAGAAGAGTCGACAGGCAAAGTATTAGTTTATACAGCAGATTCGGGCTGGCAAGATTCTTTGGTTGAGTTTGCAACGGGTGCAGATGTTTTAGTGGTAGATACGAATTTTAGCCGTTCATTTGGGCAAAATGTCCTACACATGACGAGTGAAGAAGTTGCGACATTAGCTAATCGTGCTAAAGTGAAACACTTGGTGGTAACGCATATTCCACCACAAGCAGATGCTGAACAAATTATGGCAGAAGTAAAAGAAGTGGCGAATGCAACGATTAAGGTATCCAGAGCATTACCACGAATCGAATGGGAATTTTAAAACATAGTGCGACGATGAGCGTTTTAGCTCGAATCAGAATAAGGAGTGTATAAAATGATTTTTGTTGACAATGGAAATAATTATGATGCAAGTGTCAATATTGCATTAGAAACTTATCTTGTTGAAAATAAATTAGTAGACGAACCGATTTTATTGTTTTATATTAATAAACCGTCAATTATTATTGGGCGTAACCAAAATACGATTGAAGAAGTGAATCAGCCTTATTTAGATGAACATGGTATACAAGTTGTACGTCGTATGTCTGGCGGTGGTGCGGTTTATCATGATTTAGGAAATGTCTCATTCTGCTTTATTAAAGATGATGACGGCTCGTTTCGTGATTTTGCAAGTTTTACAAAACCGGTGATTGATGCCTTACATAAATTAGGTGCAACAGGTGCTGAATTACAAGGACGTAATGATTTATTGATTGACGGTAAGAAGTTCTCCGGCAATGCGATGTATGCAAAAGACGGTCGTATGACAGCCCATGGTACTATTTTATTTAATTCAGATTTAGATGAAGTAAATAATGCTTTGAAACCACGCAAAGAAAAAATCGAATCTAAAGGGATTAAATCAGTTCGTTCTCGTGTAACGAATATTGCACCGTATGTGAACGATGAATATAAATCATTATCAATCGAAGAATTTCGTGATGTGTTATTGTTAGAAATTTTTGGTGTGCAATCAAAAGAAGAAGTACCACAATATATGTTGACGGAAGAAGATTGGAAAAAAGTTTATGAAATTCGTGAGCAACGTTTTGGTAATTGGGATTGGAATTACGGCGAATCGCCAGCATTTGATATTGAGAAAAGTAAGAAATTTGACTTTGGTTTCGTTGATTTCCGTTTCAATGTTGTAGCCGGAAAAGTAAGTTCAGCTAAAATTTATGGTGATTTCTTTGGATTAGGGGATATTAAAGACGTTGAAGATGCTTTAATTGATGTCCGCTTTACAAAAGAAGACTTTTTAGCTGCGTTTGAAAATATTGATGTGAATAAATATTTTGGTCGTGTGACACAAGAAGAATTAATGGACTTGTTGTTTGGCTAGACTATATACAAATAGACACCTGCTGGTTTGTGCCGGCAGGTGTTTTTCGCTTTTTGTGCGAATACTATTGTTTTTCTTTTTGTTGAATAGCTAAGTCAACAATGTGGCGAGCTAACCATTCATTGCGAACAAGTAAAGGGCCATGGAAATAAGAGCCAAAGGTATTTTTGTAGTGGACACCCTCCGTTTTATCCACACCATTATTACCGTTTCCTTTTAAGACACGTCCTAAAGGCTGTAATTGGTCGGTCAAATGAGTGACACCATTGTGATTTTCAAAACCGTAATAAGTTTGCTGATTCACTTCGTCATAAATTTCGATATCACCAATAAAACGGCTATTAATTTGACGTTCAGTATAATGTGGCAAAATGCCAAGTCCTTTAATTTGTTCGCCATCAGCCGTTGTATAATATTGACCGAGCATTTGAAATCCCCCACAAATTGAAAGCAGAACACCGTCTGATTCAATATAGCGTGTTAATTCTGGAATTAAGCGTTGGCAATCTTGGGCAATAATTTTTTGTTCAAAGTCTTGTCCACCACCGAAAAAGACAATATCAAAATCATCAGCATTAAATGAATCATCTAAGCTAACCATAGTGGTTTCAACATGATAGTCTTTTTCACGAGCATAGTATTGAATCATTAATAAATTACCATTATCACCATAGGTGTTAAGTAAGTTACCATATAAATGGCAGATGCGTAGTGTTTTTGTCATAAATGACCTCGTTTCTATAAAATAGCTAAGTTTAGTAATGCCTTGATAATAATGAGAGTATCAAGTTTCTTAACAGGGTGAATTATTTTTTGAGATAACCACGTTTAATCAATGTATCACGCAAATCTAACATTGCTGTATAAGTTGCTAAGATGTGGACGTATTCAGTATCAGTTTGTTGAATACGTTGAATGATGTCATCATGGGTATCTACTTGTGTGATGATGTCAGGATTGATACCAGCAACTTTTAGACGTAATGTCATTTCGTCAGCACGCATACCAGAAGTAATCACTTTTTCAATTGGAAACTCAACAATTTGTTCATAGTCACCGTCCCAAATCCAACTAACGTCAGTTCCGTCAGCATAACGATTATTTAAAATGCTGACTAATGTAAATGGATTTTTGTCTAAACCAATCAGTTCGAGTACTTGGTTAAGTCCTACTGGATTTTTTACAAGGTTTAATAATACTTTCTTACCGTCAATCTCAAAAATTTCTTGGCGACCAAAGACACGTCCAGCACCAGCAAAACCTTGAGCGATTGCGTCCGGTTTGACACCTAGGAAAGATGCGACACTGTATGCAGCGAGAGCATTGTAAATATTATAAAGTCCTGCAACTGGGATACGGAATGAATGTCCGTTAATATTAAAGTGTGAATGTGTTAAGGCTAATTCGTTTAATTCAGTAATTTTATAAGTTAATTCAGGACGTTTAAAATCACAGTGGGCACAATAATATTTGCCGAGATTAGCATAAGTTAAGGCCTGATACTGCAAAATCTTGTGGCAGTGTGGACATAATAGACCGTCTGTATTATAGTGTGGTGTCACTTCATGGTCAGGTTTGTAATCGAATCCAAAATAAATACGTGGATTTGGTAATTCCACTGAATTAAATAAAGGTGAGTCGCCATTGGCAATAATTGTTGCATTCGGTGCTTGTTTAGCTGCATCTGTCATCAATTGATAGATAGAGTAAATTTCGCCGTAACGATCCATTTGGTCACGAAAGACATTAGTATGGACAAATGCGATTGGTTGTAAATGTTTCACCACGTGTTTGAGTGATCCCTCGTCAACTTCTAAAATAGCAATCCCTTTTTGACCTTTTGGTAAGGTGGGAGCTGATAAAAAGGTACTAACGATACCTTGTGCCATGTTACTGCCGGTTGGATTGGTAATAATATGGGTGAATGTTGTTTGCAGTGCTTGAACCGTCAAAGCAGTCGTCAAGGTCTTTCCATTGGTACCTGTAATGATAATGACATGATAATCTTTTGCTAAATAACTTAATATATTTGGGTCGATAGTAGTTGCGACTTTACCAGGCAAGCTGCTGCCTCCACGTGTAAAAGTAGTCAATGCCCATCGTGTCAATTTACCTGCAGAATGTGCAAGTGTACTCTTAAATGACATCTTTGTCTTCCTTTCGAGTGAGTAGTTTTATTACTTCACTATTCTAGCAATGATTGAAAAAATAATAAAGCCAAACAGATTATTTTTGTGAAAAATAACTGTACTAAATACAGTATAAAATATAGATAGCATGCTAGGAGTGGAGGAAACATAAGAACCACAGATATTGGATACGTTTTCTTTTTTGGTTGACTATTAGCGAGTTCATTAAGTTAAATGGATAGCGATGTAGGTGTTTTATTCGAAGTGTTAACTAGATGAAATGCCGTTAATAAAGATTTTTGAAAGGAGCATTAACATGACAATAAAAGATTATTTGAGTATTGATATTGGAGGCACGCAAATTAAGTATGCAATCATCAATCAACAGGGGCAACTCTCTGAAAAATCAAAACAGATGACTCCCGATAATTTAACTGATTTTTTAACAGTTATTGATAGCATTGTGGAGAAATATCATGCCCGTATTAGTGGGATTGCGATTAGTTGCCCTGGAAAAGTAGATAGTAAAGACGGTGTCATCTATTTTGATGGTTCATTGCCATTTTTACATGAATTGAATCTCCCTAATCATATTCAATCAAAATTCGATTTATTAGCAACAGTCATTAATTATGCTAAAGCAGCAGCGTTAGCTGAGCTATGGCAGGGCAATTTGAAAGGTGTTCAAAATGGATTGGCGATGATTTTGGGAACTGGTGTTGGTGGTGGTATCATTTGTGACGGAGCATTACTACAAGGCCAACATTTTCAAACTGGTGAATTGAGTTTTATGACTATTCCAAGTGAAGCCTTTTTACCCCAGAATTTGACTGGTGTTTATGGTTCTGCAGTTAGGATGATTGAAAAAAATTGCAACAGACTTAGAGATAGAAGATACCAGAAATGGTGTTGCTGTATTTGAAGCGATTAATAAGAAAGATAGTCGTATCTGTCCTATATTTGAAAATTATTGCTTACACATTGCTTATCTCGTTTATAATGTGCAAGCTGTGATTGATATGGAACGTGTAGTGATTGGTGGAGGTATCATTGCCCAGCCGATTGTTTTAGAAGAAATAAAGCGTCAATATAATAAGATATTAAATCAGTTAGAGTTTATTAAACCAATGATTACGCCAGTTGATATACAATTATGTGCGATGGGGAATGATGCTAATTTACTAGGTGCACTTTATCAATTGTTGGTGAGTGAGGGGAATAAATATTACAAAACTGGGGAAAAGCAATCCATCCCAATTGGATATATTACTTGCCCCAGCTTTAATGCTATATGGAATTTAGAACATTATTATTTATGAAATGCTACCCAAGCGTCTTCTATTTCTTTGAAATTCAAGTCGGCAGTACTGTCAAAACGTTTATGAGCGTGGTCGAGTTCAGAACCACCAGTCGCAATGGATACACTACCAGCAGCGTTAATCGCTGTTACACCAGCTACTGAATCTTCCACTCCGATACAATCAGCTGGATTTAGTCCTAAAGCGTGAGCAGCAGCTAGGAAGATATCTGGTGCAGGTTTTCCATTAGCAACTTTACTAGGGTCAGCAATAGCATCGAATTGATTGGATAACCCTAGTTTTTCTAAAATAAGGGGACCGTTTTTGCTAGCAGAAGCTAGTGCTAATTTAACGCTATGATTTTTAAGTTCGATAAGCAGCTGGGAAATTCCAGGTAAAATATCTTTTTCAGTCAATGCATCTAACGCTTTGACATAAGCATCATTTTTTTCTTCAGCTAAATTATCAAATACATCTTCGTCTAGTTCGATATTGAGGTAGTCTAAAATGACTTTCAATGAATCTTCACGACTAACCCCTTTAGTTTTTTCTTCTAACTCATCAGGCAGTTCGGCATTAAAATGTTTTTTGACAAGATTTCTCCAAGCAGCAAAATGGTAAACAGCTGTATCTGCAATGACTCCGTCTAAATCAAATAAAGCACCTTTCATGATTAAAACCTCTTTTCTAAAAATATAAGTAATAGCAATCGAATGACTAGTTTTTATATGATTGCTATTTAAGATTTCTGATGACAAGTATATCACAGCTTAAATATTTTTTGCTATATGCAAAAGCATCAAGATTTCTTGCGAAATTCTTTCGGTGTGCAATGATAATATTTTTTAAATTGACGGAAAAAATAACTCGTATTGTTAAATCCGGCTTCACTAGCGATTGTATCAATCGAAAAATTTGTATTACGGAGCAAGTCTGATGCAATTAATAAACGTTTCTCAAGTAATATTTCTTGAAAGCTTTTGCCAATATATTTTTTGAGCATATTACTTAGGTAATTGCTGTTATAGCCAAATACTTTGGATAAATCTTGGAGTTTTAAATTTTGATGATTTTCATCGATAAAAGTCAAAATTTTTCCGTAATCAAAAGTGGCATCACGATGCATGGAAAGATTATTGGTACGAAAGATACGAATTAATTCCATTAATATGAGCTGCATATAATGGTCTAGGAAAGTTTCACGTTTATTTTGATAGGACCAATATTCTGCTAAAAAGAGTTGTATTTGTTGATGAAAATGTTCGCTTAAATTGGTATCAAAAATCATATATTGGTCATGACTTGCCTGTTTGTTAAAAGCATCGGCAAGGAAATTTGAGATTAAACTAGCTTCATTTTGTAATTGAAATAAAAAGAGTGAAGAAAATGTTTCTTCATTGATGAGAATATTGATTAATATATCTTCTTCTCCTAGTGGGTGGATAGAATGTGGCACATCTTTATCTAGTACACATAGACTTCCTTGGGGAAGAATGACAGTTTCGCCATGAATAACTTGAGTGCAGCTACCTGCATATACATAAGTCATTTCAATAAAATCATGTAGATGTTCAATCATAGGAGCAAAACGATTATGTTGATTGATAAATATTTTTTGATTATCTGTAAAAAAAGCTTCCTTAGGGAATCGAATAATATTATAAGTAGGGTCGACATAAGCCGAGTAGGAAGTACCTAATGTTGGGAAATCATTGATAGATATTCCGGTATCTCTCTGCTTCTTTTCAAAAACATTAATATGATGTAGATATATTTCTAGTTCGTTAAGATTCATGCTTTATCCTTTCTTGTCGTGAATGTGTGCTAACTGCCAGAATATAGCTGTAGATAGTACATTATATCTTAAAATAAGTGCATTGTAAAAAAGAAGCAATATTATAAAATAAAATTGTGAAACGGTTACAGGTAAGGAGGCAGATAGAATATAAAAATTGAGCGAGCTAATGGATATTTTGGCGATTAAATACAAATTGGTCAATAAAAATAATTATCAGGTGATGATAATAAAGCTGCTGAATTTTTTGAAGAGATTAACATTAATCAAGTAATTTTGGTACCGATTTTTAGTTAGATACTGAAATTATAATTAAAATTCAAAATGATTATTTCGAACAATCTCGGTATAAGATTCATTTGCTTTTTATCATTTATGTTGAACAATTTAAAGGCAAGGGATTCCAGAAGTTGCTTAGAAAGTAGTGAAAGAAAATAGAAGTTTCGAAGTGTTAGCAGAATCTTCAAGTTAAGCTATGTATTAAAAATATGTGAGCCATAACAGAAAGGAATAGAATATGTTAAAAGAGAAAAGTGTATCATCCAAAGTATCTTTGAGTGAAAAAGTAACTTTTGGATTTGGAAATTTAGCAGCGAATTTAATGATTACAACTGCGAATGGATTTATAACTTATTTTTACACAGATGTCGTGGGGTTGACAATTGGCGTAGTAGGAACGATTCTTTTGTTCGCTAGGGTGTTTGACGGAGTTTCAGATTTAGTTGCTGGAGCGGTTGTTGACCGAACAGCAACAGCTACGGGTAAAGCAAGACCTTGGATTAAGCGTATGATTTTACCGTATGGGTTAGCACTTATTTTACTTTTTACGTCTCCGGCATTTTTACCTGAGGGAATGAAAGCAATCTATGCTTTTGTGACTTATGTAATTTCTTTGGCAGGGGTCTATACTTTTACAATGGTTCCTTATAATACTTTGATTGGAACAACAACTTCTGACCCTAAAGAACGTGGATTTCTATCTACTTCTAGAACAATTTTTGGTTTTGTAGGTGCGTTTGCTGTTAACGGTGCAGTATTAAAAATTGTAGAAAGTTTTGGTTCAGTAACAGATGCATCTTCATGGACTAAAATGGCAGCTGTATTTGCACTTCTTTCAATTGTCTTATTAACACTACTGTATAGCAATTCTAAGGAGCGTGTTCTTGAAAGTAGCGAAGCATTAAGTGCAGATAGAGCACAAAAAGTTTCGACTTCAGATAATATTAAGGCACTTTTAAAAAATAAATATTGGGTTATTATGATTTTGTCAATGCTTATTAGTTTCATCAATGCTGGTTTGGGTGGCATTAACATCTTTTATGCACAGTGGATTTTAGGAGATATTAGTAAAGTAGCATTGTTAGGTATGCTATCATTTGCACCAATTATTGCAGGAAGTTTTATTGTTCCGATTTTTATGGCGAAAATGTCTAAACGCAATGTGATGTTATTAGGGAGTTTTGTTATTTTAGTAGGACTTATTATTTTGGCATTGTTCCCAACTGACTTTACGATGATTTGTGTCGGACTGATTATTCGTGGATTAGGAACTGCTCCGAGTGCAGTGGCAGGATTTGCGATGTTAGGGGATATTGCAGACTACGGTGAGTGGAAAACAGGTATTCGTTCAGACGGTTTAATTTTCTCTGCCGCTACTTTTGGTGAAAAAGTTGGTTCTGGACTTGGTGGTTGGATTTTAGGTATTATTATGGCAATGGCTGGTTATGTAGCGAAAGCACCAACACAAACAGCAGCGGCATTATTTTCAATTAAGGCAATTTTTGCATACATTCCGATTATTTTTACAGTTATCACGATTGTATTAATGTTCTTCTATGATTTAGATAATAAAATGCCAGAAATTTTGAAAGATATTCAATCTCGTTTAACGGGTAGTGATAATGCTTAGTAAACTAAAAAAGGAGAGAAGCTAGGCTCTCTCCTTAATTTATTAATCAATAGGAAACAATGAGCGGCTTAAACTGAATCACTGGAAGAAAATACCGAAGTGCGAGTATTGCACATAGGGATTTTCTGAAGTGGACGTTGAGCCTGCCTGAGCTAACCAGAATAGAACATAGTGTGAGCGAGGGCGTTTAGGCTCAAACCACTGGAAGAAAATACCGGAGAGCGAGTATCGCACATAGGGATTTTCTGAAGTGGATGTTGAGCCTGCCTGAGCTAACCAGAATAGGAGGAACAACCTTTGAATTTAAAAACAAATCCATTTTACCTAGATGATGAGGCTATCACATGGGTAGAAAATACATTAAATGAATTGTCGACAGATGAAAAAATTGGACAATTATTTTTGCCAATTGGTTATAGTAAAGAGCCGGAATATTTAAACCATTTATTGCAACTGGGTATTGGAGGGCTATTTTTCAGACCGGGTGAAGCGTCTGAAGTGCATGAAACGTATAAATATATGCAAGAGCACAGCAAGGTTCCGTTATTGACTACTGCTAACTTAGAAGACGGAGGAAACGGAGCAGCGTTTGAAGGGATAGCTTTCGGTCGTCAAATGGCTGTAGCTGCAACCGGTAATGCTGAAGATGCTTATACGCTTGGAAAAATTGCTGCTAGAGCCGGTAAAGAAGTCGGTGTTAATTGGGGCTTTTCACCGGTTGTTGACGTAGATTATAATTTTAAAAATCCGATTACGAATGTCAGAACTTATGGTAGTCAATTAGAACATGTTATTGAAAGCAGTAAAGCATATATTCAAGCATTTCATGATAATGGCTTGATGACATCAATTAAGCATTTTCCTGGAGACGGTGTAGATGACCGTGACCAGCATTTATTAACTTCAATTAATTCATTATCCGTTGAAGCATGGAAGAAAACATTTGGTAGAGTCTATCAAGAATTAATTGACTTTGGTTCTAAGGCAGTCATGATTGGGCATATTGCCTTACCAGCTTATACAGGAGATGAAATGCCAGCGACGCTTAGCTCTAAACTTTTACAAAATTTATTGCGAGAAGAATTAGGATTTAATGGATTAACGATTACTGATGCGACACCAATGGTTGGTTTTGGTGCAGCAATGAAGCGAAGTGAAGCAGTTCCTTATACCATTCAAGCTGGTTGCGATATGCTATTATTTAATCGTGTTTTAGAAGAAGATTTTCAATTTATGAAAGACGGGCTAGCTAATGGTATATTGACGCACGAACGTCTGGACGAAGCCGTTACTCGCATTTTAGCAGCAAAAGCCTCATTAGGTCTTCATAAAGGAGTGCATCATGGTACGGCACAATTTGAAGATTTTTCTAAGGAGCAAAAAGATTTGGCTGACCGTTCAGTGACCTTAGTTAAAGATACGCAACAGTTATTCCCATTAAAAGTAGCAGTGCATAAACGTCTGTTAGTTCAAATATTAGGTGGCTTTGATTCTAATGCTCGTGTGACGGCTAAAGTAACTGAAGAACTAGAAAAACGAGGCTTTGAAGTGACAATCTATGAGCCTGAAACGAATTTTTATGATTTAGATACAGTAGCAGGATTTACTGCCAAGTATGATGCGGTTCTTTATGTTGCGAATATTGAAAATGCAAGTAATCAAACCGTTGCACGTATTAATTGGCATACTCTGTTTGGTTTAGGGAATAATTTGCCTTGGTTTGTGAAAGAGTTGCCGACAGCTTTGATTAGTTTAGGGAATCCGTATCATCTTTATGATTTACCAATGGTGGATACAGTTGTCAATAGTTACTGTAATTATAATCATTTCATTGAGGCAACGATTGAAAAAGTGGTAGGTGAGTCAACGTTTAAAGGTATTTCACCGATTAATCCATTTTGTCAAAATACTATTTTGGAGGAACTTCGACATGAAAATTCATAATCTTAAAGTGAATGGTGTTAAAGAACCACTTGGCTATCAGTATGATTATTTGACTTTTTCGTGGGAATTCAGTGCAGAAGAACCGATAGATGATTTAGAATTTACGGTTGAAGTATCAAAGAGTTTGCAGTTTGATGAAATTGTATGGGCAGAAAAGACGGATAATACGTTTAATACTTTAACAACGGCTCGTGATTTTTTAGAACCATATACTTGTTATTATTGGAGAGTATCTGCAGGAAATTGTTCGCAAATAAGTCGATTTGAAACGGCTAAAGAAGATGAATCTTGGCTAGGAGAATGGATTTCATATGAAGAAGAGACTCTTCCAAGTGTTAATTTTTCTAAAACTATTCAGTTATCAAAACCAGCTCAAAAAGCACGTCTTTATGCTCTAGGGTTAGGGTTATATGAGATTGAATTAAATGGACAAAAGGTAGGACGAGAATATCTTAATCCCGGCTACCATAGTTATGATTTAATTAATCAATACCAAACTTATGACATTACAAATGATTTGAAATCAGATAATCAATTAACCTTTATCGTGGGTAATGGTTGGTATCGCGGTCGTTTTATATTTGAAGGTGGCTTTGAAAATATTTATGGTGATAAGCAAAAACTCATTGCTGAATTACATGTCACCTACACTGATAACAGTCAAGAAGTATTCATTACTGATGATAGTTGGACAGTTACAAGTTCTATTATTCAAGACAATTCTATTTATGACGGTGAAGTGATTGATTTTTCAGCTAAGGAAAAATCTTTAACTCCAATGATTTTACAAGATACTAAAAATCTTTTGACAGCTCGTATGGATTTGCCGGTGAGTGTTATGGAAACATTGACGCCTAAGATTTTTCGAGATGCAGCGAATAATCTGATTTTAGATTTTGGTCAAGAGATTACGGGGTGGATAACAGGTTTATTACCTGCTGGAAAAGAGCGAGTGACTTTCCAATTTGGCGAAATTTTACAAGACGGTCAGTTTTATACGGAAAATCTCAGAACAGCCAAACAAACTTTTACACTACTGCATAATGACCAGGATAGAGTGATACGGCCACATTTTACATTTTTCGGTTTTCGTTATGTAAAAGTAGAGGGGTTAACAGAGGAAGAAGCTACTCATTTTAATGCTCAAGTGTTGCATAGTGAAATGGACGAAACTTTCCGTTTTAATTCTTCGCATACGAAGTTGAATCAATTATTAAGTAATATTCGTTGGAGTCAAAAAGATAATTTCTTGAGTATTCCAACAGATTGCCCACAGCGAGATGAGCGTATGGGTTGGACTGGCGACATTACAGTGTTTGCGAATACAGCTTCCTATAATATGGAAACTCGAGCATTTTTAGGGCATTTTATGACTAATTTACGGTTGGAGCAAAAAGAATTAGGAGGAGCAGTGCCATTTTTTGCACCTTATCCGAAAATTGCACCAAGAGAGGGATTAAATCCATTTTTAACAAGTGCGGGTGCTGCAATCTGGGGAGACGCAAGTACGGTTCTGCCACTAACGCTCTATAAACACTTTAGAGATAAAGGGTTATTATCTCACCATATTGAGGCAATGACTGACTGGGTGGATTATATTTATCAACAAGATGAAGCACGTGGTGGAAGACGGCTCTGGGATTTCGGGTGGCAACTAGGAGATTGGTTAGCGTTAGATTCTGGTATCAAAGGGTCAGTTTTTGGAGCGACTGATTCAGCTTTAGTTGCATCTGTTTATTATTATATTTCAGCAGATTATACAGCAAAAGCATTAGAGATATTAAGTGATAGCAGGGTGAATCGTTATCGACAATTAGCTGAAGAGATACGAAAAGCTATTATTGAAACTTACTTTGTTGATAATAAATTGAATTTAAAACCTGTAACATTACAATCCGAAGTAGAGCAAATTAGACAAGGAATGGCTAAACACTTTGGTGGACAAGAAATACCAACATGTGTTGATAGTCAAACTGGATTGAGTTTGTTATTGCAGTACAAATTGTATCCTAATGAAGCAGCAAGAGAGGATTTAACTCAGCGTTTAGCAAATAATATGGCAGAGCATGACGGATTTTTAACGACAGGTTTTGCTGGGACACCTGCTTTGCCCCATGCTTTGTTAGAAAATGGACTTGAGAAAGAGGCGTTTCAGTTATTATTTAAAGAATTAGCACCAAGTTGGCTTTTTGAGGTGAATATGGGTGCGACAACAACATGGGAACGTTGGGATTCAATACTGCCTGACGGTAAAATTAGTGGGATTGACATGAATTCGATGAATCATTATGCTTACGGTGCAGTTGAAGATTTTATTATTGAAAAGTTGTTAGGTATTAATTTACCAGAAGTGCATGACGACTCAGCAATGTATATGATTAAACCACATTATACGAGTCATTTAGATTGGGTAGAAGGTAGTCTGATGACAGCGAATGGGGAGATATCCGTTCGGTGGGAGAAAATAAATGATGCCTATCAAACGACGGTAACTGTACCAGTGAGAACGAACGCTAAGTTTGTACTGAAGACAGGAGAGGTCATTGAATTATTGCCAGGGAAGAATGTTATCGGGTAATTTTAATAGATGAATGTGGTTATTAAAGAGACAGTGCAGTAAGTATACTAATATATGCTGATTGAAGTCCAGAGTGATTATTTGCTTTTAAATGAAGGAGAAATATTATAAGTGGTGTGAATGATTGCTTTTACCCCAACAATACAGTAAAGTGGACTTATAAAGGGTTGGAGGTGCGATATGAACTTTGAGCAATTATTACATGTTGAAGTATTATCCCAATATCGTTCAATGCAAGCAGCAGCCGAAGTATTACATATAACGAAACCTGGTTTGAGTTTATCTATTCAGCAGCTAGAAGATGAGTTAGGCATAAAATTATTTAATCGTTCATCTAAGGGGACAATTATTACACCAGAAGGAAGACAATTGCTCGCTGCTATGTCAGAAATTTTAAAGGCAAAAAATCACCTTGAGAATTTAGCAAAAGCCATTTCGAATCCCAAAAATATAAAACCGATTGTGATTCAATATATGAATACAATGTTACGGCCGTTTATAGATGTGTTTATCGAACAATACCAAGAACAACAAATTTCGTTAGACATTAGTTGCCATGAATTAGACACAATTGTTGAAAATGTAACGAATCAAACTATTGATGCTGGTTTTATAGCTGTTAATAGTTATGACGAGGAACTGTTAAAGAATATGACATTTACGCCGGTTATTGACAGTAAATTGGTGATTTTATGTAGCCTTGATAATCCACTTGCACATTTAAATCGAAAAATAACGATAGCCGATTTAAAAACTCAGAAATTTTGTCTATTTAATGATAAGTTGCATGATGCGATTTTTGAACGATTACAGTTTCAGTGCGGGCCGCTTGTACGGGTGCTAAGAGTTGATGATGCTTGGGCAATGGAAGAAGCAATCAATCAATTGAATACAATTTGTTTTGCGAGAGTGGTACAGAGTCAACTATCAAATGATGATAAAATAAAAAATCTGCAGACAATTGATATCGGCCATATTTTAAATGATAATTTTAAAATGGGTTGGTTGACGAACGCGAATAAAACATTATCCGACGAAACAAGACGTTTATTAAATGAGATTAGTCGAGCCATAGAAGCGGAAATGCGCAACATTGAATAAAAGAGAAAATCGCAAAAGTACGGATAAAACCCGTTTTTTGCGATTTTGACTATTATGCGATGAAACGATTATTGTGTACCGTCATGTGTTACGACATCATCTAGTTTTGTTGTAGTGAGTGTCTGTAAGTATTTTATACCAGGGACTCCAAAATATTCGGCATTTGCTAATAAATCAATCAATCCTGGTGTTAAGTGAGCATTGTTAACACTTTCTTCATTAAACTCAGTATAGATTTCATCTTCTTTACCATTGGATAATTTATAGGCAATCTGAGGGTCAATTAATGTTGCGCGGCCTAAGCTGACAAGGTCCACGTAATTTAAAGCGTCATTCATTTTTTCATAGGTCAAAATATTTCCAGCAATCATTAATAGAGCAGGTTCTTTGACACTAGGTTGGAATAGCTCAGCAAAATTTTTATCAGAATCAGCTGGAGTTTTTGTATAATCATTGGTTGATAAATGAATATAATCAAATTCGAATAGTTCGGTTAATTTACCGATGAGCTGAGTAGATTCATGCCATGTATAGCCAATGTTTTCGCCATGAATTTCTTCGGGACTAATCCGGTATCCAATAATGAAATTTTTTGGTGCTAAATCGTTTGCCACCTTGAAGACTTCTCGTGCAACTTCAATAGCAAAATTCATTCTTTTTTCTAGGCTGCCACCCCAGTAATCAGTTCGTTTATTTGAGAAAGCAGAGAAGAATTCTTGGTGTAAATAATGATTTGCACCGTGGATTTCAACACCATCATAGCCTGCTTCGATTGCACGTTTTGTAGCTGAACCAAAATCTTTGACAATTTGCCATACTTCATTTTCTGTTAATTCATGGAGTGGGTAATCAATCCAAGGAAAATCTAATACAGAAGGGACTTCTACACGACCGCCTAATACATGACGATACTGCGCTTCACGTCCTGAGTGTACTAATTGAAGAATGGCTTTATTGCCATCTTTTTTAAGATTTTTAGCTAATTCTACGTGACCCTCAATAAAACTGTCGTTATAAATAGCTAATTGTTCACGGTCTTTAGCCCAAGAACGTGAAGGACCACCATTTAAACTTACACTAGTATATTCTACAATGACCATGCCAGCAGATTGAGAGCGAGCACCGTAATATTTAAGTGTGTCTTCAGTGACTTTTTCATCCAAACCACTATTTGTTAGCATCGGGGATTGGATAATACGGGAATTGAGTGTTGCACCACGGCGTAAAGTAATTTTATCTGTTAATTTTTTCATGATAAATGCCTCCTTTATCATTAGTGTAACATTTCACAAAATGGTTGAGAATCAGATATATTTTAATGTAGTGTAAAGTTTTGCTAAACAATTTACGAAAAGGAGAGATTTTGGGAAATCGCATTCTTAGATGCATTTGTTGGAATAAAAAGCGAATATAAAATCAGTCAAGGGACAAATGCATCACGTTATAAAGGAAACAAGCATCGTCAAGGGGCACCTATGCCCTACTGGATACAATGCAATTAATTAAGAGGCACCGATATTCCATCACAAACAAATCACTGTCAAACCTTACATTTGTCTCATGAAAACCAATCAAAGCAAAATCATATTGTCAGCCCATCAACGTAGTGTTATACTACAAAAAAACTGAAAAATAAAGTAGATACGGATGAACAGTCTTGAAGCACCAGAGTAGAGGGCGTAGAAGTGTCAGAGCGTTTCAACAGTTTTGCTCAGTGACTGTCAAGACATTCAAACAGAATGAGAATACGAGGAGGGTTCCCCAATGAAAGAACTTGAAACAGAAAGATTACGACTAAGAAAGTTAAGACAAGACGATGTGTCAAAAATTTACTATGGCTGGGCGAATGATGCGGAAGTGACTAAATATTTAACATGGAATCCACATGAATCGATTGATGTTACGCAACAAATACTAGATATGTGGTTAGCAGCTTACCAAGATGAGCAGACAGTTCGTTATGGTATTGAATTAAAAGAAACGGCTGAATTAATGGGTATGATTGATATTGTAGAGTATTGGGACGAATTTCCAGTGATTGGTTATGCCCTAGGTAAAAAATATTGGAATCAGGGTTTCATGACAGAGGCATGTTCAGTTGTCACTGATTACTTATTTGAATTGGGGTATTCCAAGATTTTCATTGAAGCTGAGGTGGAGAATCTGGGTAGTAATGCAGTTATTGCAAAAAATAATTTTCAGTTAATAAAACAAGAAGTAAGACCACGCTCTCAGTTTAAAGAAGGCATGGTCAAGGTGAATATTTATCAAAAAGTAAATTCGAATCTACTACAATAATAATTAAATATATACTTTTTTGAACAATACAGACAGTTATTGAATTGTCGCATAGTTTCATGGAGAGGATTAATCCGTTGCTATCTTTTTCACTGGCACTTGTAGACGAATAAACATATGGCGTTTATTTTCCGTTAAATTAGGGTGTTCATAAATCACTTCGCAAATATAGTCACCGGTTATTTTATAGCCGGCTTTTTTAATAGCTTGATAAAAATGATTAAGCGACTGTAATTCCTCATTAAACGAGTGACAATAGCTAATTGCATAAAGAGCCTTTGGAAAATGGTGCGATATGAGTTTTTTAGTGGGACTTAATTGATCGTTAATGATAAACATTGTATTGGAGTACCAATGTTTGTCACAAAAATGGTGTTGTTCCATAATAGTACCAATTCGCATAAAAGGCGCCGGAATAATTTGCTCATTGACTAATGTGTTTTTAAATGCTCGTAAGCTTTTTTCATAGCCTTCATCATTCATTTGATAAATATTATTGTCTAGTTTGTAGGTAAGTGCTTCTCGCTTAGGTAAATATTCGAAAGTAAGTTGCGGACAATGATTATACTCAATATATAACTGAGCTGATTGTTGATATAAATCTAATTCCTTTAATTTTTGAGTTAATTTTTGATGTTCTTGAATCAATTGGTCTGCATGAGATTTGATTTCATTCAAAATACGATTTGGGTTTTCATCGGTTAAAATATGTTTTATTTGTTCAATAGAAAAATCCAGTTGTCGTAAATATTGAATAGTATCGATTAAAGCTGATTGGTTGATGTGATAATAGCGATAATTTGTGAATTTATCAACTTTATAAGGTTTTAGTAAATTTATTTCATCGTAATATCTTAAAGTTTGTATTGAAATATTGTTAATATGGGAAAATTCTCCTATTTTTAATAAATTATCCAAATTCCAAAACCCTCCTTGACTCTATAGTTACTATAGACATTATACTTCAATTGTGATAAAAAATACAAATAAGGAGTGTTTCAAATGGCATTAAACAAAGTAAAGGCAATTCAATATGGTTGTGGAAAAATGTCGAAAGTCATCTTTCGTTATTTAGCAGAGCACGGCGTTGAAATTGTAGGGGCAATTGATAGCAACCCAGCAATTGTAGGTCAAGATGTTGGTGATTTTGCTGAATTAGGTTATAAGACAGGTGTAGTCATTTCAAATGATGCTCAAGCAGTATTTGATAGCTGTCAAGCGGATATAGCTATCGTAACAATTTTCTCTTATATGCCTGAAACGTATGAATTTTTTGAATTGGCGTTGAAAAATAAAGTCAATGTGATTACAACATGTGAGGAAGCAATCTATCCATGGAATACATCACCAGCTGAAACAAATCGTCTAGATCGCATTGCTAAAGAAAATGGCGTTACGATTATGGGATCAGGTATGCAAGATATCTACTGGATTAATATGCCATGCTTAATGTTAGCAGGTATGAATCAAGTGAAGAAAATTAAAGGTATTGTGTCTTATAATGTGGAAGACTATGGTTTAGCTTTAGCTGAAGCACATGGTGCAGGTTATGATTTGGACAAATTTGATAAAGAAATTGCTTCAAAAGAAAGTTTCCCTTCATATATGTGGAATGCGGCTGAAGCAATCTGTTCAAAAATGAATTGGACAATTTCGTCTATTTCTCAAAAGAGTGTTCCTTATACATTAGAAGAAGATATTCATTCTGAAACATTAGGTCGTGTTATTCCTGCTGGACAATCAACTGGTATGTCAGCTGTGACAGTTGTGAAAACTTACCAAGGCATTGAATTGGAAGTAGAATGTATTGGTAAAGTATACCGTCCTGAGGACGGAGATATGTGTGATTGGTATATTACAGGCGAACCAGATATGGAATTCACATTGAAAAAACCAGATACAGTAGCGTTAACATGTGGTACAATTGTGAACCGTATTCCAAGTGTATTGGCAGCTGAACCAGGTTTTGTAACTTGTGAAAAAGCTCCAACAACAGAATATGCTACTTATCCAATGCATTTATATGTGAAATAATCGAGCATAAATAGGATAAAATAACTATTAATTTTTAGCCACTTTTATTAATATCAAGCTTATTAAGTAGAAAGTAAGATTTCTGACAAAAACCCGTCCAATCTGGAATTGAATTCCATTTTGGACGGTTTTTTTGTTGAAAAAGTATGGGAAATTACCTAAAATAGATTTGTGAGGTATATTAGTTTTAAAAAGAAAAAAATAATGTGGATGAGAGTATTTTGGCTTGAGATATTGATGCATGAGTAGCATGCAGAAGTGATTTCTGAAGTGTAGATTTAGCAAACTCGAGCTAATCGGAATAAGGAGGGATAGAATGGCATATATAAAAAGAACAGCTGAAAGTCTCGTAAAAAAATTAGTTTCAACGTTTAAGATTGTTTTAGTTACCGGACCACGACAAGTAGGAAAATCAACTATGCTGAAGTATTTGTATGGTGAAGAGTATGAGTATATCACATTTGATGATATTAACGAATTGAGCTTAGCGAAATCAGATGCTAAATTGTTCTTTATTAATCATCCCGGGAAGTTGATTATTGATGAGGTGCAATTATGCCCCGAAATATTTATTGAGATTAAGCGAATCGTTGATTCAACTGATGAGGTAGGACGTTTTATACTAACAGGTTCACAGACTTTTTCACTTATGCAAAATGTAAGCGAGAGTTTAGCAGGACGGGTAGGTATTATGGAATTAAAGCCTTTATCGACACAAGAGATTATAGGAAATTCAGAGGTAGAATCTTTTAAACCGTCTGTTACTGCAATCAAAGAAAAGGAAACAGCAGTAGATTATTCTGAAGTATGGAATATGATTCATCGAGGAGCAATGCCAGAATTATATCATCGACCAGATGTGGATTGGGAAATGTACCATGCGAGTTATTTATCTACTTTTATTCAAAGAGATGTGAGACAGTTAACGGCAATCCAAGATTTAAATATTTTTAATCAGTTTATTTCAGTTTTAGCAGCGAGAACTAGTCAAGAAGTAAATTATGCGAGTATTGCTCAGGAGGTTGGAGTTGACCAAAAAACGATCAAATCATGGATAGGAATATTAGAAGCAAGTGGTATGGTATACATTATTAATACTTTTTCTAATAATCAGTTAAAACGTGTAACGAAAGCCCCTGTTTTATATTTTTTTGATACAGGATTAGTCGCATATCTTGGGCGGTGGACGACGCCTCAAACATTGCAGAACGGTGCATTTGCAGGTGCGATTTTAGAGAATTATTGTGTGTCTGAAATTTTGAAATCGTATAGTAATCAAGGTAAGAGCCACTATCCAATTTATTTTTATCGTGATAAAGATAAGAAAGAAATTGATTTAATTATTGAAGATTCGGGTGTGTTATATCCAATTGAAATTAAGCATTCAGCAAGCCCGAATGCAAAAATGGCTAAGCATATGGCTGTCCTTGAAAAAGCAGAGGGATTTAAAGTTGGTATCAAAACAATACTAGCTCAAGTTGAGAAAAATTATTTAATTGCAGAAGATATTTTAGTTTATGCGATTAATCGGTTATAGAGATTTGAAATACAAAGAACAGTAGGGCTGGGGTAGAAAGTAAGAACTTTTTGCCCAGCTTCTTTTTAATATCTTTCTGATTTGTAATAGCAATAAATAGCTTATTTTGACATTAAATTACGATAATGTTTAGGTGTTATACCATAGCGTTGTTTAAATAATCTGAAAAAATGACTTTCGCTTGAGTAACCGACTTGATAGGCGATGTCAGTAATTGAATGTGATGTCGTAGTTAGTAAGTTTTGTGCTAGCCGTAATTTTTCTTCTGATATTAGTTCAGAGATAGTTTTGCCAGTTGCTTTTTTTATATATCGTGATAAGTAACTTGGGCTAAAGCTTAAGGTATCTGCTAAATATGTTTGCGTGACAGTTGCTGGATTTGCTTGAATTAGTTGCAGACAGTTAGCTGTTAACGAACTGTGTGAAAATGAATTAGCTGGATGATTCAAATCTTGTAATTGGGATAAAAATTGAATCAGCGAGGCAATAACAGACAAATGGTTATTAAAATTATGTTGAATATAGTTCGTAATAAAGTTCTGAAAAGAAACTTCAGCATTGATATCAGATAATGTAATAGCGGTAAGTAAGTTATTATCTGATTCTAGTATTGTTAGTGGCTGTGATAATTGGTTGATTTTATGGAAAAGGTCAGAATGAATCAATATGTTAATCACTAGAGGCACGGCTTGTTCTAAAGGGGCTAATAAATGTTGTCGGTTTTTTGGAATAATGCATAAGCTCCCTTCATTGATGATAATTGGCTCATGACCAAGAATGTGTAGTAAACGACCTTTAGCGACATAACATACTTCAATATAATCATGATAGTGTAAGTGAGTTGGTTCTGTTAGTTCGTGAATTAACAGAGCCAGTTGTGCATTGGAGGGTAGACCAGCCCTTGCTAAGATAGTCGAAAAGTCAAACAAATTTGCTGGGTCATTTAATTTAGTAAAAGGCATAAAATCATCATCTGTATAGATATAAGGAAGTTGAGGATAGGGTGTTTCAAAGGTGGGTAGGTTATTAAATAATGTTTGATGAATCATTCTATTCACTCCTTAATATCATATTATCACAGTTTTTAATCAAATACGAACATTGTTCTATTTTGTTGCCCCTATTAATATAATTACTGTAATCGAGTATTTTATAGCGTGAGCGAGTCAGAAAAGGAGCAATTATGATGCGAAACAACCAATTATCATGGGTAGGTCGCTGGATTTCAACAGACCTAGCAATAGTGAGTGAAGAACCGGTATTCTCATTAGCTGATATGTTTGCTGGTAAAAAAACTGAACAAACACCAGTTGAAGAACGCTTGAATCCTACTGTGTATTTTAAAAAAGTATTTTCGATGAATAAACGAATTAAAAAAGCAAAATTATTCATAACAGCACAAGGTATTTATCATACGATGATTAATGGAAAAGAAGTAACCGATGCTATTTTTACACCAGACTATACGAATTATCAACAATTTTTAATGTATCAGCAATATGATGTAACGGATTTAGTGCAGAGGGGGACAAATGTTCTAGCAGTGGAAGTAGCTGACGGTTGGTATGCTGGGCGTATCAGTGTGCAAGGTGGCAGTACTCAATTTGGCAATCAGTTAGCATTGCTAGCCGATTTGGTAGTAACATTTGAAGATGAAACGCAATTTATCATTGGGACGGATAATTCGTTTACGGCAGGACGTGGAAAACATGTGTATGCTGATATTCAAATTGGTGAAAAGCAAGATTTACGTTTAGATACGGATTGGCAAATTAGCGAAGAGGAGTTACCAGAAGTCGTCTTTGAAATCAAGGCTGATTACAAACGATCAACATTGCAAGAAGGCCCTATGGTATATCGGCAAGAAATGTTAGAGGCTAAAAAAATTTGGCGGGAAAATGATGCGTATATTGTTGATTTTGGTCAAGTAATTGCTGGGAGAGTACGTTTATCGACTGATTTAGCAAATGGTCAAGAAATTACGATTGAGCATTCAGAAGTGTTGAATGAAGTTGGCTTATTTTTTCATAATATAGTAGGTCGTAATAAAGAGGCTCGAGATATTTTTATTGGGCGTGGACGCAAAGAAATCTTAGAACCAGATTTTACGTTTCATGGGTTTCGCTATGTGAGAATAACAGGTTTGACTCATTTGGAACTAGAAGATATTAAAGCCATTGTAATTTATTCTCAAATGGAAACAACAGGATACTTTAAAACGAATGATGTGAAAGTGAATCGTTTATTGTCGAATATTTTATGGAGTCAAAAAGGGAATATGTTATCGATTCCGACAGATTGTCCACAAAGAGAACGAGTAGGTTGGACGGGTGACATGCAAGTATTTGCACCTGCCTCAACTTTTTTCATGGACACCAATCAATTGATTCAGCGGTGGCTTAAAAGCGTCCGAATTGACCAACGTGAGAATGGTGCTATTGCCGATTATTCTCCTGAACCACTTGATGCGAAAAACTTGGCATTTACAGGAGCAGACGCTTCGGCTGGGTGGGGTGATGCGATTATTATGGTGCCCTGGACTTTGTATCAACGGTATGGGAATAAAGAAGTTTTAATTGAAAATTATGAGGCGATGAAGAAATGGTTTGCATTTGGACAATCAAGTGCAGCGGGGGATAAAGAGGGATTGAGTCGTTATATTTGGGATACGCAATTTCATTATGGTGATTGGATGTTTCCGAGTTTTATGATGAAAGATCCGAATCCGATGAAAACAGCAGAAGTTACAAAAGATTTGGTTGCGACAGCATTTTTAGCACATTCTGCTGAATTATTAGCTCAGATTGCTGAACTATTAGGTGACGAGGGTCAGCCGTATCGTGATTATGCTGCGAATGTTAAAGCAGCTTTTACTCAAGTGTTTGTAACGGAAATAGGCTATTTAACAGCAGATTATCAAGGATGTTATGTGCTAGCATTAGCATTTAAAATGGTGCCACCAGTTATGGAGAAACCATTGGTGAATCGTTTAGTTGCATTAATTGAAGCAAATGGTCGGCGATTAGATACAGGTTTTCTATCTGTACCGTATTTGCTTGATGTACTTTGTGAATACGGTTATGTTGAATTAGCGAAAGCGGTCTTTTTACAGGAAGAATGTCCGTCTTGGTTTTATGAAGTGAATCATGGTGCTACGACAATTTGGGAATCATGGGCAGGCATACAGCCTAATGGTGTAGTGGGGACTTTTTCGTTTAACCATTATGCCTTTGGGTGTGTGCTGGATTGGATGATTCGAGAAATTGTCGGATTAAAAACGATAGCACCAGGTTTTTCTAAAATTAAGATTGCTCCATCTGTCGAGATTGTAGAGAATTTTGAAATGTGTTATCAGTCAGCTGCTGGTTTGATTGAAGTGGTGAAACAAGGTAAAAATTGGACAGTAAAAGTTGAGGATAAAATTGTAGTCCAAGTTGATTTAAATCGTGTTCAAGGACATTTGGTATAGAAAAACAGTGAAAAGACAATATAGTATCTGAAAACAGAGTATAGAGAAAGTATAGTGCTTTTATTACAATAAATAGAAAGAACGTAAAGGAGTCGAGCGAGAATGTTAGTAAAAGAGTTTATGTTAGATGAGCAACATCCAGATGTTAAATTGACAGCATATGTCTTAGAAGATTCGTCTGAAATGCTAAATGGGAAAAAACGACCAGGGATTTTAATTTGTCCAGGCGGTGCTTATTTAAACTGTTCAGACCGTGAAGCTGAACCGATTGCGTTACGATTTGCAGCAATGGGATACCATACTTTCGTGTTGCGTTATTCAGTATTTTTAGAACATCCGAGTGAAATCGCTAAAGTGTTTGGTGGTGAAACATTTGAATTGCGAGAAAAATCAGTTTATCCAGCGCCAATTCATGATATTGCTAAGGCGATGATGATTTTACATGAACATGCGTCAGAATGGCTACTTGATACGGATAAAATTGCATTATGTGGTTTTTCAGCTGGTGGACACAATGTACTCAATTATGCAGTAAATTATAATAAACCCGTAATTACTGAATATTTCGATGTGGACTTAGTAAAACCGGCAGCGATTATTGCGGGGTATCCGGTTACTGATTATGTATTTATGAGAGATATTACAGCACAGCAGGATAGTATGGCACAGACATTATTTAAAGTGAGTAATTTAGCTTTATTTGGTGTGGAGGAACCGGATGAAGAGATGCTTAAAGCAATGAGTCCAACTTATCATGTGGATAAAACGACACCACCGATGTTTTTATGGGCGACAGCAGGGGATAACTTAGTGCCGGTAGGACATACAACGAGGATGGCGACTGCTTTAGCAGATAAGCAAATACCATTTGAAGTGCATATTTATGAACAAGGGGAGCATGGACTGGCATTAGCGACTCAAGCGACTGCGTCAGCTAAGACGGAAATTAATCCAATTGCTGCTGAATGGATTGTGTCGGCTGATAAATGGTTACAGACACGCTTTGCTTTACCATTAAATGAATTGCCAAACTGGCGTAGTGAATAAAAAAGTATAGGGCTTCTGTGGTAAAGACAGGGGCTTTTGTGTTGTATGTAGGGAAAGGATGATTAAATTTTCATAGAAGAAGTTTCTGTTCTTCGTAATAATATTATTAAGTATTTATAGTGTTATTTAAACTATTTTTTAAATCTCACTGAACGGTAAAGTATATTATTAATTAATTGAAATATTACCGTATTCATAGTGGTAAATAATCAAGTGGACATAATACCTAATAATTGATAATATAAAGCGAAATATCTATAGGAGGTGAGTTAATGAATATTAATCTGTATGAAATATTAAATTTACTTTCGGTAGATGAATATCAAACATCTAAAGAATTAGCTGAAAAAATAGGTATAAGTGAAAAAACATTTCGAAATAGAGTTGAAGAATTGAATTTATTCTTAGAAGATTACGGGGCAGTCATTCGAGCAAAAAGACGTTATGGTTATATTTTAGATATTTATAATGAAACGTTATTTTTAAGTATAGAACGAGGAAAATCAGTTGAAAATATACCTTCTTCAAATGAAGAGCGCCAAAAATTATTGTTGAAATTGTTATTGGAAACGAATGATTATTATAAGATAGATGAAATTGCTGAGAAATTTTATATTTCGAGAAATACAATATCGAGTAATTTGAAAAGAGTCGAGGAGATATTAAATGTCTATCAGCTTAAATTAGAGCGCCGTCCTAATTATGGAGTACGAGTAATAGGAAAAGAATTTAGTAAGAGGACTTGCTTAGTCAATAACTTATTTGAATTTTATGAAAATAAGTTATTGGCTGAAAATTTAATGGCTATGCTTGTTCAAGGTAATATAAGGCATAAGGTATCTATGTCAGAAGTAGCAATGGAAAATTTTGTAAAAACCATTATTGTAAGTTCTCAGAGAATTCAAACAGGATTTACAATTGATGAAATATCCGGATATAAAAATATTAGTGAGGCTACTCGCATCATTATGGAAAATTACTGCGATATTATAGAATCGATTTTTCAGATAAAGCTGTTGGAGATAGAGAAACATTTTTTTACAATTCATTTTAGTGCACTACTATCATCTGATTCATATAGCAAATATGGCCCTAATTTTATCATTTCTAGTAAAGTAGATGAATTAGTTTTTAAAATGTTAACTCGAGTTTTTGAAGCATTTGCAATTAATTTTCGGAATAATTTAGAGTTGCGTATGTCTCTTAATCAACATATGGTACCAATGGATATTCGATTGCGTTACCATATCCCAATCGGAAATCCTCTGAAAGAAAAAATAAAAAAAGAATATCCATTTCAGTATACTATAGCAGCAACTGCTTGTACTGTTCTTTCTGAAACTTATGACTATGAAATATCAGATGATGAAATAGCATTTATTGCTATTATATTTGCACTTGCAACAGAAATGCGAGGGCATAAAATTCATAAGAAAAATATTATTTTAGTATGTGTGTCAGGTAAAAGTAGTGCTCAATTATTTAAGTATAAGTATCTGCAAGCTTTTGGTGAATACATTAATAATATTTTTGAATGTAATATCAATGAGCTAGATGATTTTAATTTTACAGCGAATGATATAGATTATATTTTTACAACAGTGCCGTTAAGTAAAAAATATCCAATTCCAATTTATGAAATTAATCTTTTTATTGATATGAATGAAATATTGACGTATCGACAATTTTTTGAAAGCAGTGGTCGAGATAAAGTATTGAGTTATTATTCAACAAATTTATTTATTCCAAATTTGGAAGCAATAACTCGAGAAGAAGTGATTGCTAAGATGTGCTGTCATATTAGCAGTTATGGCATTCTTCCAGTTGGTTTTGAATCGGCTGTACTGAAACGAGAGGAGTTGGGTCAAACAGATTTTGGGAATTATATTGCAGTCCCACATCCATATAAGTTAATGAGTGAAGAAACATTTGTTGCAGTAGCAATCTTAAACAAGCCGATATTATGGAAAAATAATGAGGTTCAAGTGGTGTTTTTAATATCTGTAGGGACACAAGAGGATCCAAATTTAGAGGATTTTTATGATAAAACGAGTAAAGTATTTTTTGATAATAATGCAATACAGAAATTAATTAGCGAACGTCGTTTTGAAACATTAATTGAAATATTAGAATAATAAATAAAATGACTCCTTACAAAAATTTTGTAAGGAGTTATTTTTATAAAATTTCTATCCAAAGAATACCGTTTATAAAGAGGTATATTTTACACTAGAGTATTTATTAGGATACAACTAAAATGAACTTGTCAAGATGTTAGCAAGAGGAGAATATTATGGAAAAAACAGATGTTATTATGGGATTAATTGTGAATGGTGGAAATGCAAGAAGTTTAGCGATGAAAGCTATTTATGCAGCAAAAAGAAAAGAATATGAGGAGGCAGAAAAATTATTAACTGAATGTAATGAGTTTTTAGTAAAAGCACATCATGCCCAAACAGAATTATTAACTAAAGAAGCCGGAGGAGAGAAGACAGATATCACATTATTATTGATACATGCACAAGATCATTTAATGAATGCTATGACGGTTAAAGATATGGCAATAGAATTTGTCGAATTATATAAAAGCAAGTAAGGAGAGAACGGATATGGTAAATATAACATTAATTTGTGCGGCAGGGATGTCTACATCAATGTTAATGCAAAAAATGAAAGAAGCTGCAAAACAAAAAGGTGTAGAAGTTGAAATTACTGCGATGGCGGAATCAAGCTATGCAACGTACACAGGACATACAGATATATTATTAATTGGTCCGCAAATGAGTTTTATTGAAGAAAAGATAAGAAAACAATATGAACCTCAGGGAATTAAAGTAGAGGTAATAAATATGATGGATTATGGCATGATGAATGGAGCAAAAGTTCTTGAAGATGCACTAAAATTAATTGGATAGGAAGAGTGATAGAAATGGATAATAAATTATTTAAATCAATAATGAGATCTGTAACAGCTTTTTCAAATAATAAATATGTTAAAGCGGTATCAGATTCTATGATGACATTGATAGGGTTAATGATTTTAGGCTCTTTTGCTGTAATTTTTCAAGCATTTCCCGTAAAATTTGTTTCTGAATTTTTTGCTTCGATTGGAATTGCACCATACTTTGGAATAATTTATCGTTTAACTATTGGTTCTATTGCATTATATTTAGTGTTTTTAATTGCAAAAAATCTAGTATCAAAATTTGACGTTGATGTGGACGCTAGTACAGTAGGTTTAGTTGCAATTATGTCTTTCTTAATTTTAACGCCATTAGATTTAATTGCTAAAGAAAATTCTAATATTATGGCTTTACCATTAACATGGTTAGGAACGTCTGGGATGTTTTCTGCCATTATTATTGGGCTTTCAGTAGCTAAACTATATGCATTGATGAAAGAAAATAATTGGTCAATTAAAATGCCTGATGGTGTTCCACCTATGGTAAGTAAGTCGTTTGAAAATCTTATTCCTACTGTTGTTATAGGTGTTTTATCAGCTGTATTAGCCTTTTTATTTAATCTGACGTCATTCGGTAATATTCATCAAATTGTGTATACAGTAATTCAAGCACCATTAAATGGTTTAGGTGGATCAATGGTTGCAGTAGTATTTATTATTGCATTTCAACAATTACTTTGGTTCTTCGGTATTCACGGAACTAATGTTATTTCACCGATTGTAGGGCCAATTTGGTTATCATTGGCGGCTGAAAATCTTGATGCCTTTCAAGCAGGAAAAGAATTGCCTCATATCGTAACTCAGCCTTTAATAAATATTGTTTGTTGGGGTGGTAGTGCGTTAGGGCTTGTATTATTAATGATATTTGTGGGTAAAAGTAAGCGATATAAAGAACTAGGAAAAATTGCTATTATGCCTGCATTGTTTGGGGTTACGGAACCCGTTATTTTCGGTACTCCATTAGTTTTGAATTTCAACTTTTTTGTACCATTTGTATTCAATAATTCAATCAATCTAATTTTAACATTTATATTAATTAAACTAGGTATTTTAGCCCCTGCAATTGGAGCGCAAGCAGTTTTTGGACTACCTTTAGGATTCCACGCTTCAATTGGCGGTAGTATGGGATTAATTATTTGGCAATTAATTGTTCAGTTAATCATCTCACCTATTTTGTGGTTACCTTGGTTTAAACATGCAGATAACCTAGCAGTTCAAGAAGAAAATTTAATAGAGGGTGAAAAATAATGTTATACCCAGTTCAAAATGAAAGAAGAATTAAGTTTGATCTTTCAGGAATATGGAATGTTGAGATACAGAATAAAAAAAACAGTACGGTAAAGGAGTTTACGATTGCTGTACCGGCATCATTAAATGATCAAATTTTAGATGTAGATATTAGAAATCATGTTGGGGATTTCCATTTTAAGAAAAAGTTTTTTATGAATCCTAATTTAATAGATGAACGTATAGTTCTAAGATTTGGATCAGTTACTCAATCTGCAAAAGTTTTTTTAAACGAAAATTTTCTGGTGGAGCATTATGGCGGATTCACTCCATTTGAAGTAGATATAACGAATTATGTTATTTGTGGAGAGAACCTATTGGAAGTAGTTGTTAATAATATTTTAGATGAAACGACACTTCCGGTAGGATGCCACATTAAAACAGGAAATAATGAAAAAGTCATTCCAATGTTTGATTTTTATAATTATTGCGGAATCAATAGACCGGTATCTATTTATACCACTTCTAAGACTTACATAAAAGATATTGTTATCGATTATGATGTTAAGGGAAATCGAACTATGATATCTCCTTTAATCACAATTATTGGGGAATATCATAAGATAAGCTTAGAAATTATAGATGAAGAGGGCAAAACAATTGCTTCAGCTTATTCTAAACATGCATCTTTAATTATTGAAAATACTAATAAGTGGGAGCCATTAAATGCATATTTATACACTTTAAAAGTGCGATTGCTAGATGAAGAAGATAAGTTAATTGATACCTATAGTGAGGAATTTGGTATTAGAACAATTGAAATCAAGAATAATCAGCTTTTAATAAATAATAAGCCGATTTACTTAAAGGGATTTGGAAGACATGAAGATTTTCCGGTTTTAGGTAAAGGAATGAATGAGGCAATCATGAATTTTGATCATAATGCGATGAAGTGGATTGGAGCAAATTCCTATCGAACATCACATTATCCTTATTCAGAAGAAGAAATGAGACTTGCTGATAGAAATGGGTTTATTGTGATTGACGAAGTGCCTGGGGTGGGCTTGTACTCCAGATTTAATCCAGATGTCACTAAAAATGTGAATGATATTAATACGTGGGAACAAATGAAAACGAAAGATGCTCATATATCAGTAATTAATGAACTGGTTAAACGAGACAAAAATCATCCTTCTGTTATAGCTTGGGCAATTGCGAATGAACCGGCTGGGCATCAAAAGGGTGCTAAAGAATATTTTGAGCCATTATTTAATCAAATCAGAGAATTAGATCATGAAAAGCGCCCAGTTATTGTGCCTAATATTGTCAACGCAACGCCTGAGTCAGATCAAATTACTCAATTTACAGATATAATTTGTTTAAATAGATACTATGGCTGGTATATTGATCATGGTGAATTAGATTTATCGATATTAAAATTAGAAGATGAAATCAAAAAGTGGCATAGTCTTTATCCTGAAAAGCCAATTATGATAACTGAATTTGGTGTAGATACTGTGCCTGGTATCCATAGCATTTATAGTGCGCCTTATTCTGAGGAGTTTCAAATAGAATTTTATAAAAGAACATTTGAAATACTTGATAAGTTGGATTATGTAATTGGAGAGCATTTATGGAATTTTGCTGATTTTTCAACTGCTAGTAATATTAGAAGAATTGATGGAAATTTAAAAGGTATATTTTCGAGGGATAGGAGACCTAAATCAATTGTTGAATTTATAAAGAATAGATGGCAAGATAAGGTTACCACTAAATGAATTGCCAAACTGGCGTAGTGAATAAAAAGTATAGAGCTTCTGTTGTAAAGGCAGGGGCTTTTTGTGTATGGGAAAGGGAATTAATATTATTTATCAGCTCATTGGACAGCTTTGTTAGGAGCCGGCACTAAATATTGTAGTATTTAATTATTGAATGGTACAATAAATTAGTAAGGGCAATATGCAAACGAGTAAAGGAGATGTTTTATGAAGAAGTTTTTAGTTTTGTTAGCTGACGGATTTGAAGAAATCGAAGCGTTAACGCCAGTCGATTATTTAAGAAGAGCAGGAATTGAAGTCGATACGGTTGCCATAACTGATAAGCTGCAAGTAACAGGGTCGCACCAGATTACAGTGATTGCAGATAAATTACTTAAAGATATTTCAGTTGATGACTATGACGGTATCTATTTGCCAGGAGGCTTACCTGGAGCGACAAATCTGCGTGATAATGAGACAGTGATTGAGTTAGTGCAAGCATTTAATCGGCAAGAAAAATTAGTGACGGCTATTTGTGCAGCACCGATTGTGCTTGAAAAAGCTGGTGTGATTAAGGACAAGAGCGTAACGAGTTTCCCGACTTTTTCGGCTGAATTGACGAGTGCAAAGCAGTATGTTGATAATCAAATTGTTGTAGTGGACGATAATGTCATTACCGGGCGTGGAGCAGCCGTTGCGATATATGAATCATTCAAAATTGTAGAAACATTGTTAGGTCGAGAAGCAGTTGAGAAATTAAAACAAGGCATTCAGCAGGATAAGGTTGAGGCTTTGTATGAATTTGAATCGTAAAGATAACATGATTGAGAGAAATCGAAATATTTCTAAATAAGTAAAAGAACCCAAACGTTAGCCCATAGTTTAACAGACTTAGGTTTGGGTTCTTTTTTTTCGATACTCAGAAGGGGTTTGGTTATATAATTTTTTAAATACTTTTATGAAATAATTGTTGTCAAGATAGCCGACAAATTCACTAATTTGAGAGATTTTCATATTGGTTTCAATTAATAAATCTGCTGCTTTTTTACAGCGTAATTTGGCAATATATTGTTTGATTGTTTCACCAGTTTCTTTGATGAATAATTTTGATAAGTAGGAATCAGAGACATTAAATTTATTTGCTAGGGCAGTTAGAGAAATTTCTTCAGAATAATGAAACATTAAAAACTCAGTAATATTAGAGATAATAGGATTATAATCCTTTTTATGAATTAAATAATCATGAACAGCTTGAGTTAGCTCAGTAATAAGTGTCGTCAATGATTCTTGAGTTGAATTAAATTTTAAATTTTGAATATTTTTTTGTGTAATTTGATCAATAATGATGACGGATAAACCACTTTTTTCGGCAGCTTTTCTTGCTAGCACACGAATCATCGCATTTGCAGTGTAGACATTATAATAGTTATATGCATATGTGCTATTGATTTTATCAAAAATATTTTTCGAAAAATTGGTAACGTCCTTGAATGCATGTTGAACAGCATTTATATCTCCAGATTCTATCATTAGCATTAACTGGTTTTCAAGTTCATACCTTTGATAAATATTTGTGTAGTCAATATTTCCTTTTGCGAAGTTCTTTTGGTAAGAGTTCTTTTTATTGTTATTATATTCAAATCGTACAAAATTAAAACTCGGATACTCAGAATTGAAAGAATTGATAATGGAATTTAATGTATCTGTTATACGGTAGGAGGATAATATGGGTATATTAGATAGATAATTCTCCATTGATATTGAAAAAGACGCAGGTAGTTTATTTTTAATTAAAAATTCTTCAATTTGTTTACGATCTGGGCTAACTTTCATATAAGGACCAATCATATAGAGTTCAGACGCAAAATAAAAGAAAAGAATACAGACATTCAATTCATCTATAAATTCGGTAAATGAATATTCTGGCACGTGTGAAATTAAATATTTTAATGATGAGACATGGAACATAGAACGACTGTAATGAGTAGACTGATATTGCGTAGAAATATTTTGCAATATATTTTCATCTTCAATTTTGTATACTGTGACCTTTAATAAGTTGGAAATTAACTTTGAGAAAAGTGTTGAAAGCATGAGAATCACCTGTTTTTTTTGTAAGCGTATTAATTAATAATAATATTATAGCATATTTTTTCTATTATTTTCATATTTTTTCTACCCCAAATTGATAAATCGTGGTAAATTATAATTACTATTAATGAAAGCGATAACACGAAAGGGGATTTATATGGAAGCAACGATGCAACATGAAACACAAGAAAGTAGAGCGATTTATAGAAAAGCAAAAATTTGGCAAATAATATTATATTCGTTTAATGCTTTAGGTGGAATGGCTATATATATATTAATGAATCAAGTGAGTTATGCTGCAAGCATTGGATTTGGTATTTCAACAACAGTAATTGGTGTGATTTTAACGGCATCTAGAATCTTTGATGCAATAACTGATCCTATGTTGGCATTTTTATATGACAGAGTCCAAACGAAATATGGGAAACTGCGCATTTTAATTATGAGTGGATTCATTATTGAATCTGTAGCTATTTGGTTAATTTTTGAAGGCTTAATCAATAAACAAATGGGGACATTTGTATTTGTTTTGCTAAATGGACTTTATGTAATAGGATATACACTGATTAATATGACTATTCAAACGATACCTGCATTACTGACTAATGATCCAAAGCAAAGACCAATGGTAGGAGTTTGGACCACTTTATTTAACTTCTTAGTTCCGACATCTTTAAGTATCTTTTTAAACGTAGTCGTTTTACAAAGAGCGGGAGGAACTTTTAATGCTGCATACCTTTCTATGGCAGTGAGATCAGTGTTATTTTTAGCATTTGTTGGAAATGTCCTATGCTGTATTGGTATTAGTGGTATTGATAAGCCAGAAAATTTTTTAGGAACGAACCGTCAAACTGAACCGTTAAAATTTAAAGATATGATTGACGTACTTAAAAATAATAAACCGTTAAGAGCTTATATTGCAGCAGCAGCATCGGATAAAATTGCACAAAATGCCGGCTCACAAGCCGTAATTACAACGCTATTATATGGGATAATTATAGGAGATATGGGGCTATCAAGTATCTTGCGATTGATTTCTATGATACCTTCCATTCTTTTTGCAATAATAGGTGCAAAATATGTTGGGAAAAATGGTGCTAAAAAAGGGATTGTAACTTGGACTTATGCGAGTATTATCGCATCTATTGTTACTGTAGTGTTTTTCGTTCTCATCGATCCAAGTAAAATTGCTAATAAAGGATTGGAAACAGCCATATATGTTATTTTAGGAATTATAGTTTTGGGCTGTACAATGTGTGTTACTATCTCAAATAGTTCATTTATGGCAGACATTGTTGATTACGAGTTAGATAGAACAGGAAAATATATTCCAGCAGTTATTTCTGGAACTTATAGCTTGATTGATAAAATTATTTCATCTTTTGGTGCTTTAATTTCTACATTTGCTATAGCAGCAATCGGTTATACATCAACTGTTCCACAACCTGGCGATGAAATGACAACAGGAGTATTTCTTATTGCGATGGCAGTAACATATGGGTTGCCTATTTTAGGTTGGATTGTTACTTTAATTGCAATGAAAAACTGTGATTTAACCATGGATGAAATGGTTCGTGTTCAAGAGAGAATTGCGGTGAAAAAAGAAGCACTCTCTAATAGTAAAAATATGTAAACTACTGAAGTAAACAATAATAAAATGTAATTCATATGTCGGTAGCTATGAAAAATAGTTGCCGACATTATTATTCAATATATTATGAGGTGAAATATGAAAAGAGTAAATATTAATCAAAATTGGGAATTTATTAAAGGTCAGGAGTCTATGCCAGGAGAATGGAGCAAGGTGGAGAAGGTAACGCTACCCCATACTTGGAATGCGATTGATGGACAAGATGGCGGCAATGATTATTTTCGTGGCTCATCTTGGTATCGCCGTGAACTTGGAAAGATTGATATACCATCTAATGGGCGAGTTTATTTAGAATTTGACGGCGTGGGTATGATTGCGAATGTTTTTATCAATAATCGGATAGCAGGGAGTCATGAAGGTGGTTATTCAAGATTTAGGTTGGATATAACTGATTATATTGATACTAATAATGAATTATTAGTGCAAGTGAGTAATGAGAAGAATCATGTGTATCCTCAGACGGCAGATTTCACTTTTTACGGTGGAATTTATAGAGACGTTCATTTGGTGATTGTACCGGAAATGCACTTTGATTTAGATTACTTTGGGTCTAATGGATTGAAAGTTACACCGAAAGTAATAGATTTAGAGGGAAAAATTGTTGAGATTAGTATTGAGGCTTGGACAAAAAATGCTGAGAAAATAATAGTTTCTTTCTTGAATAAAGAATATGAGTTAGATGTAAAAAATGATAAAGCAGAGGGTAAGATTACTTTAAATAATGCAAGATTATGGGATGGTATTAATGATCCTTTCTTGTACGAATTAGAGGCAAAGTTAGAGAATGGTGAAACCATATCTACAAAATTTGGATGTAGAAAATTTGAAGTTGATCCGCAGAAAGGATTTATGTTAAATGGGCGAGCATATCCATTACGTGGAGTGTCGAGACATCAAGATTTTAAAGGAATAGGTAATGCTATCTCTATTGAGCAAGAAATTATCGATATGGATTTGATAACTGAAATTGGGGCTAATTCAATCAGATTAGCACACTATCAGCATTCTCAATCATTTTATGATTTATGCGATGAAAAAGGAATGTGTGTCTGGGCGGAAATCCCTTATATTACTATGCATATGAAGAATGGTGTATCGAATACCCTTTCTCAAATGCAAGAGTTGGTTGTTCAAAATTATAATCACCCTTCTATTGTATGTTGGGGACTTTCTAATGAGATAACGGCTGCGAGTATAGTAAATGAAGAATTATTGGAAAATCATCGGATTTTAAATAATCTTTGTCACGAGCTAGACAAAACACGTCCAACTACAATGGCAAATGTTTTTATGCTAGAAACAGATAGTCCAATATTGGATATTCCAGATATCAATGCATATAATTTATACTATGGCTGGTATTTAGGTGAACTGGAAGATACGAACGTTTTCTTCGATGAATTTCACGAAAAATACCCTGATAAAGCAATGGGTTTCTCAGAGTATGGTGCTGACGCAAATATTAAGTTCCAATCTTCAAAGCCTGAAAAAGGGGATTATACGGAAAGTTATCAGTCTATTTATCATGAGCATATGATTAATATGATTGAAGATAGACCTTGGCTGTGGTCTACATATGTATGGAATATGTTTGATTTTGCAGCGGATGGAAGAGATGAGGGTGGAGAACATGGTTTAAATCAAAAAGGATTAGTAACTTTTGATAGAAAAGTCAAAAAAGACGCATTTTATGCGTATAAGTCAGTATGGAGTAAAGAACCATTTGTTCATATTTGCGGAAGAAGATATAAGGACAGGGTCGAAGAGATAACGGAGATAAAAGTTTATTCTAATTTGGAGTCAGTAGATTTATATGTTGATGGAAAATTATTTGAGCGAAAAGCTAATCAATGTTTCTATACATTTGAAGTCCCTATCAGTTTCCAACATGTGATTGAGGCCAAATCAGGTGAATTTTTTGATTGCATTAATATAAATAAGGTATCGGAACCCAATTTAGATTATGTGTTGAATAAAAAAGCAGCGGTATTAAATTGGTTTGATGACGAAGAGATAGACCCAGAATTTTATTCAGTTAATGATACACTTGCAGAAATAAGGAAACATCCTGAAGCTCGCAGTGTACTTGATGCAATGATGAATCAGAATACTGCTAGTAGAGGAGAAGTAGCGGAAAGAGTTAAGGATAATCCAGCGTTACAAAGAATGATGGGACGAATGACCCTAATTAGTTTGTTGAAACAAAGTGGAGATACTGATCCTGAAACAGCAAAACATCTTAATCGGATTTTCCAAAAAATTAAAAAGGGGTGAGTAATATGAATAAAACAAGAACTGTTTTTACAGTTGATAATAAGCCATTTATAGCGATTTCAGGAGAAACTCACAATTCGAATGCATCAAGTGCAGAAACGATGGAATCTATTTTTGAAAAAGCGGTAACATTAGGTTTGAATACTGTACTTGTACCAGCATATTGGGAATTGATTGAACCAATCGAAGGGAGATTCGAATTTGATTTAATTGATGCATTGATTAGTCAAGCTAGAGAGTATCAACTGCACTTAATATTTCTATGGTTTGGCACATGGAAAAATGCACAATCTATGTATGCTCCAGAATGGGTAAAAAGAGATTTAGAAAGATTTCCTAGAGCTCAGGTTGAAAAAGGAAAAAATAAAGTATCATTAAAACAATTTTATAATATGCCCTATACCACATTATCTTATCTGGGGGAAGAAACATGTAAGGCAGATGCACAAGCCTTTAGTAAATTTATGGCACATATTAAAGAGATTGACGGTGAGATAGGAACTGTTATTGGAATTCAAGTTGAGAATGAGGTTGGTTTGCAGGGAAGTGATCGAGAACATTCTGATAAGGCAGATGAATTATTTATACAAACTGTTCCGGAGAAATTTATAAAACACATGAAGGCTAATAGTGCTTCAATGGATAAAACAATAAAGGAAATAGTTGAAAAAGCCCCTAATGTGGGTACTTGGGAAGAAATATTTGGCAAGGTAGCAGGAGAAGTATTTTCAGCGTATCAATTCGCAAGTTATGTAGAAAAGGTAGCAGCAGCTGGTAAAAAGGAGTATTCCTTACCATTTATTGTTAATTGCTGGCTAGATAAAGGGCAAGATGCAGGGGTGTATCCTAGTGGAGGACCTATTGCTAAAATGATGGAAGTGTGGAAATATGCAGCACCCTCAATAGATGTTTATGCTCCGGATATCTATGTACCTAATTTTATTGAAGTTTGTGATTCGTATCTGAAATTGGATAATCCACTATTTATACCGGAGACAGCTACACATTCGCATGCAGCTCCGAGATTAGTATATACAATTGGACATTACCATGCAGCGGGATTTGCTCCGTTTGGTTTTGAAGATATGGGGCAACCATTTGATGATATATCTGCTTATTTATTTGGAGTAGATACAAGTGATCCGTTATTAAAGCAACCACAAAATGTGTTGGAATATCAATGGGTGGCAAGAACACTTAATGATATGATGCCACTGTTAATTAGTAAATACGGAACGAATGAATTACAGGCGGTGAGTTCAGAAAGTTTTAATTCTAATGATATAACTGTTGTATCGGCAGAGAGTATTAGCAATGGGGCAATGTTATTTGGAGATATTATCTTTAATGTTCTCATGAATATACCTATTATTAATAGAAAAGATGGGGTGTGTTTGATACTGCAAGAAGATGAGGAAACTTTTTATATTATTGCTAATGGATGTATGTTGCATTTTGCTTCGAATGATGTGGATAAACCTAATGTAGATATTATTTCATTAGAAGAAGGAATCTTTATGAAAAATAGATGGATTCCTACTAAGCGGTTGAATGGAGACGAGGCGAGTCGTTTGAGCTTTAATGAATATAAATTACTAAAATTAAAATTATTTACATACCAATAAAATATATCGGAGAGGAAGATAAAAATGAAAGGAATCCGATTAAAAACTAATCATATGATTAATCCAATTGGAATCGATGCAGATTCAATATTTTTTTCATGGAATTGTGAAGAAGATTCATTTCAAACAGCATGGCAAATTCAAATATTTATTAAGGATGAATTGTTTTGGGATAGTGGAAAAGTAGATTCCTCTGATATGTCGTATTTATACCAAGAGTATTTACCGCATAAAACTGTTTTTGCGTGGAAAATACGACTGTGGAATGAGGAACTAAAAGTAGGGGAATGGAGTCACTTTTCTTTTTTCGAAACGGGATTAGATACTCAAAATCTTACTATACAGTGGATTAATCCAGAAATTGATAAACTCAATATTGAAAATTATTCGCTAGAGGATTCAATTAATCGATATACATTTTTAAATTGGAAAAAAAAGGCAGAAGAGTCAGAAAATAATACAGTGCAGCCGTTTCCACAACAAACTATTACAGGAGACTTTCAAGTACATCAACCGGCTAGTTATTTGAAAAAAAGTTTTACGGTAGAACAATTAGGAGATAGTCGGTTATACATAACATCAAAAGGACTGTATGTTGTTTGGATAAATGGAGAAAGAATTGAAGATATGGTATTAGCACCGGGGACTACTTCATTTGATTACCATGTTAGCATACAAACTTATGATATTTCTTCCTATCTCAAAGAGGGAGATAATCAGTTACTAATTGCCTTAGGCGACGGTTGGTATCGAAGTACATCGGGTGTTTCGGGAGATCGAAATATTTTTGGTGAAGATATAGGTGTTTGGTTCAGGGTTGAAACAAATGGGGAAGTGATTTGTGAAGCGAATCAAGATATACAAGCCAGTCAAAATGGACCGATACGTCAAAATGACATGCAGCATGGGGAAATATACGATGCGAGATTAAGTAAGATAGAAGCTTGGCATGAAGTTAAAGTTGAAAATAATTATCTAAAATTGAAAGGTATGAATACTGTTCCGATTATCGAAAATGAACGATTTGTAGGGAAAATTATTACGACTCCAAATGGAGATAAAGTTATTGATTTTGGACAGAATATTGCTGGATATCCTGAAATTGAGATTGATGCAAAAGAAGGTCAAGTGATAAGGTTAGTGTGTGGTGAGGCATTGGATGAAAATGGTAATTTCACACAGGAAAATTTTCAAGAACGTGATCGTCATAAAGAGGGTGGCATATTACAAATTATCGAATTAATCTGTAAAAATGGCTACAATTATTACAAACCGTCGTTTACTATAATGGGATTTCAATATGCTAAGATTGAAACGGATGTTGATTTAACAAATGCAACATTTACTGCTGTTGCGGTTTATTCTAAAATGGAAACTTTAGGACATTTTGAGAGTTCTAATGTGCAGCTTAATCAATTAGTACAAAACAGCATTTGGAGTATGAAAGGGAATTTTTGTGATATACCGACTGATTGTCCAACTCGAGAAAGGGCAGGTTGGACAGGAGACATCGGATTATTTATTGAAACAGGACTATATTTAATGGACTGTTTGCCTATAGTTAGAAAATGGTTATTGGAATGTCAAGTTAACCAATATGAGGATGGTAAAGTTGCCAATATTAGCCCCAAAAATAGTTTTGGAAGTTATATAACAGAGTTGTTATGTATGTCGGTGGGGTGGGGTGATTCAGTGATTATTACGCCTTATGAAATGTATAAGCGTACTGGTGATATTTCGTTATTAAAAGAAAATTATGCAATGATGCAGAAATGGTATGCGTTTTTATATGGAAGAGCACAAATGACTACTGATGAACAATTAGACGGTGAGTTTTCGAAATATACTGTACTTAACGGAATGGATTATGGCGAATGGAGTGAACCAGGGATTACTGCACAACAGGCGATGATGAATCCACGGAAGTCAATAGGAACTGCCTATTTAGCTTATTCAGGTCGTTTAATGGCTGAAATAGCAGGAGTTCTTGGGCGAAATGAAGAGGCTGATAAGTATATGTTAATTTCGGAAAATGCTAAAAAAGCCTATCGATATGCTTTTACAAACAATGGCATTATTAAATCTGATAGACAGCATGAATATGTAAGAGCCATTCAATTTAATTTGCTACCAGAAGATAAGCTTCAAGAAGCAGCGAATGAATTAAATAAAATGATAATAGAAAATAACTATCATTTAAATACTGGCTTTTTATCGACGCCGCATTTATGTTCTGCTTTAACTAAATATGGTTATTATGATACCGCTTATAAATTGTTGTTACAAGATACTTATCCAAGTTGGTTATATGCGATAAATAAAGGTGCTAATACTATTTGGGAAACATGGGATGGAATTAATCAAAATGGAAAGCCGCAGGAATCTTTAAATCATTATGCTTATGGTGCTATTAGCGGATGGTTGTTTAAGGGCGTATGTGGAATCAATATATCTGGAAATGAAATAGTTATTCAACCTAATCCAAATAAATTGTTGGAAATGGCTAAGGCGTCGTATGCATCACCTGTTGGCTTGGTGAAAAGTGGTTGGCAGTTTGAGAATGAAAAGCTAATCTTTGATATCGAAATACCAGTAAACAATAAGGCTAGATTCATATTACCAAATGGAAAATCAGAGGTATTAAATCCTGGTGTCCATAAAATTATAATGAAATGGAGTGAAATTGATGACAAAACAATATTATTGTAATCCTTTAAATATAAATTATCGATATCAATTTAATCTTGATCAAAGAGTAGGGAAATTACAAATTAATCGAGAAGCAGCCGACCCCTCATTGATATATTATAATGGTTTATATTATATGTTTGTATCGATGAATTTAAGCGTATGGGTCTCAGAAGATTTAGTGAATTGGGAGGCAAAAAGATTGCCAGATTACTTGCCATTATATGATTATGCACCAGATGTACGAGTGTTGGGCGAGTATGTATACTTTTCTGCTTCTAAAAAGGGAGAAAATTGTGATTATTACCGCACGAAAGATATTATTGAAGGTCCATATGAAAAAATAGAAGGAACATTTGACTTTTGGGATCCAAATTTGTTTGTAGATGATGATGGAAGAATATATTTTTTCTGGGGTTGTACGAATGATGAACCTATCTGGGGTTGTGAATTAGACCCTGAGACAATGAAGCCGATATCAGAGAAAGTAGCTATCTTAGATGGAGATGCATTCACAAAAGGTTATGAACGAATAGGAGAAGACCATGCTTTATTCCCATTAGAGAATGATTTAGTTGAAAAAAAATTCGAAGCGTATATCTCTAGTCAAGGATTTACTAAAGAAAATATGCCACAGCAGATGAAATTGTATGAAACTGCTATAAAAGGAATGTTCTCGCAGCGACCTTTTATTGAAGGGGCTTGGTTAACTAAGCATGATAATAAGTACTATATGCAATATGCTTTTCCTGGAACGCAGTATAATGGCTATGGGGATGGCGTTTATATTGCAGATTCGCCATTAGGTCCATATAAAATTGCTGAACAACCAATTTATTCCTATAAACCAGGAGGCTTTATTCCAGGTGCTGGACACGGGTCTACTTTAGAAGATAAAAATGGAAATTGGTGGCACGCTGCAACAATGAGGATTAGTATGAATCATAATTTTGAACGGCGAGTAGGTCTATGGCCAGCTGGTTATGATAAGAATGGACAACTATTTTGCAATCAATTATATGGGGATTGGCCGATTTTAGTTGAAGATGGAAAAGTTACGAATTGGCAAAAACCGGAATGGTACCCTTTGCATATAGGTAAACAAGTTTCAGCATCAAGTTTTGAAGATGGAAAAGAACCTAAGAACGTAGTTGAAGAAGATATTCAAACTTGGTGGAGAGCTAAGACCAATCAATCAGGTGAATGGTTGCAGGTGGACTTAGGAGAGATAATGACAGTAAATGCAATGCAAATTAATTTTGCTGATGATAATTTGGATATTCCCGTACCTGGAGAAATTAGAATGGGAACACAAGCGAGATATATTGATGAAGTGGATTATTGTACGCAATGGAAGCTGGAAGGCTCTTTAGATGGCGTGAGTTATTTTGTAATTGAAGATAAATGGGATGCTAAAACGGATTTGCCGCATGATTTTATTGTAAAGGAAGATGGTTTACAATTAAGGTATGTAAAGCTAACAATTAATGCATTGCCTTATGAACAAAAAGCAGCTATATCTGGATTGAGAATTTTCGGACAAGGTAATGGTATACAACCTTTGGTTCCTCAATATACAGTGGAAAAAATAAGTGATTTAGATGTTGAAATCCATGTAGATTCATCTAGCGATAATACTGCTCTAGGATATAATATCTTATTTGGAAATCATCCAGAGAAATTATATAATAGCTACTTGATAACAGAAAAGCATACTCAAAAAATTGGTGCTTTGATTAAGGGCGAACCATTCTTTGTAAGAGTAGATGCTTATAATGAAAATGGTATTACGGAAGGCAACGTCATTCGAGTGTATTAACAATAGAATAAGGTTAAACTAGATAAAGAGACTGAAAAAAGTCTAATTATTGCAACAAATAAAATGGCAAAGCTAATTGAATAGCAGTATATACGTTTATTTGTTGTAATATATGACCTTTTCTCAGTCTCTTTTCATTACCTATCACACCAACGACAATACTAATCCCACTAATCCTGCAAGTAACATAATGTGAATTGGAGAGCGTTTTGTAAAACGTAATAATAGTAAAGCTCCGATAAAGATACAAGCATTAAGCACATCAAATTGATTTAAAGATTGAGGTAAATCTTGTTGACCAAATAGTGCCATATTGAGTAATGCGATACCAGCCGAGGCAATCATGGCAACAACAGCAGGGCGTAGTCCAAGTAAGATACCATTGACAATTGAAAATCCACGATAGCGATAATATAAAAAAGCGAAAGTCATGACGATAATGCTGGACGGTAAAATACACCCAATAGTAGCGATAAGTGCCCCTGGGATACCTGCGACTTGGATTCCCACAAATGTTGCAGAGTTGAGTGAAATTGGGCCTGGGGTCATTTCGGCAATGGTTGTAATATCCCCAAATTGCGTCATGGTCAGCCAATGGTTGACATCAATAGTCTGATGTTGAATGAGAGGCATAGCTGCATAGCCACCACCGATACTAAATAAACCAATTTTGAAAAAAGCCCAAAAAAGTCTGAGGTAAATCATGATTGAATATCCCCCTTCCGTTTTTGCTGATACAAGGTATTCAAACCGCCGATTAATGCACAAATTAAAATGATAAGAAGAATGTTAACATGGAAATAATGCACACTGATAAAACTCAATATCATCACGATAATCGGTAAGATTTCTCTATCTTTTAGTACATTTTTACCCATTCGAAAGACAACATCGAAGATAACGGCAGCGACAGCAGGTAACATTCCTTTCATGACTAAATGGACATATAAATTATCACGAAATGCTCGGTAGAATAAGGAAACAATCGAAATGATAATAAGTGGAGGCAAGGCAGTTCCCAGTACTGCAGTTAAAGCACCTAACATTCCAGCTACACGATATCCAATTAAGATAGAAGCATTAACAGAAATTGAGCCGGGTGAAGATTGGGCAATAACAGTTAAATCCAACATTTCATCTTCATCTAACCAATGGAGTTCTTCAACAAACTTTTGTCTCATTAATGGAATAATAATGAAGCCACCACCAAAGGTCACTGCTGATAATTTGAAAGTGATTATAAAAAGTTTAATAAAATCTTTTTTTGAAAATTTTGCCAAATTATTCCTTCCTTTCTAATTAGAATTTTTTCAAATAAAAAGTAGCACCTTAATAAAATAACATAAATTGTATAGAATTTTAAGTAATATGCACTATTTTTTATATTTATTTAGAGAATCTTTGTCTGGATATTGCTTGATTTAAAGTGTAATGTACCGTTTTCAATTTATGAAATATATAGTTGACTAATTGCTATATTTTGTCAATAAAGCTCTATTATAAACGATAATATCATTATTGGATTGAATAGGTGGATATGAGCTGATATAATCGAAACTGCATAAACGGGTATAGTTTCGATGTAAAAGTAGTTGTATCAGTGTAGTGAATATATATGTCGGGGTAGGTAGAAGGAGTGTAGGTTAATGTTACCATTGGAACAACAAATAATTGAACAAACCATTCAATTGTTTCAAGAACAAGGTTTTAAATTTACATTAGATGAATTAGCGAGTCGATTAAGAATTTCAAAAAAGACCATTTATCAATATTTTAGTTCGAAAGAAGCTATTTTTAATGCAGTGGTTGAATATGGATTCGCTAAAATTCAAGCGACAAAATGTCGGATTTTAGAAAGTAGTTTAAGTACGGTAGAGAAATTGAAATCAGTTTTAATTGCGATGCCACAAGAATTTGAAAAGATTGATTTTAGAGAGCTGAAAAATTTAGAAAAGATGTATCCGTCGGTTAATTTTAATTTACAACAGCATTTTGAAGCTGATTGGGAACCAATTTTTGCTTTAATTGAACAAGGGATTCATGAGGAAACGATAAGACCAATCAATATAAATGTATTGAAAATGATATTAACAGCTGCATTCGAGGCATTTATGTCGTCTGATTCTTTAGATGACAGTGGTCTTACCTATCGAGAAGCCTTAGTTGAATTGGTTGAAATTGTGATGAATGGTTTGATAATGAATGATTAAACAAACTCCACGAGACTTTTACCTATAAAGGTCTCGTGGAGTTTATGCTTTTAATTCTAAGTGCTAGTTAAATATATGGTGGATCCATTTTGCTATGATTTCGGCAGTTGAAGCATGAAAGAAGTGGATAACAATTCCATTGATAACAAAGTTTAAGATGACAAATAGAATGATGTATAGTATCAACTGTATACCATGATTTTTTCGCTGCTTGTTTGTCATATAAATCCCTCCAAAATATTTTTTTAATGCTTTCTATATTTAGTCTAGCACTATTTTGAATGAATGACAAATATAGCAGAGTGCTTTTATACTATCCTTTCTAGGTGTCGAGTGATATGATAAAAATAGTGACAAATGTTAAAAAGGTAGGGATTCTATTATGACAACGTTTAAAGGGCAGCCAGTAACCATTGTGGGTAAAGCATTACAAGTTGGGGATAGTTTACCTGATTTTAAATTGGTAACTTCTGAATTTGAAGAGCGAACACTACAACATTTTAATGGGAAGAAAAAAGTGATTAGTATCATTCCGTCTGTTGACACAGGAATTTGTGATACGCAGACACGAAGATTTAATCAAGATTTATCGGATATGGAGAATGCGGTAGTTTTGACAGTATCATGTGATTTGCCGTTTGCACAAAGACGTTGGTGTGGTGCTGCTGGAATTGAAAATGCGATTCTGTTATCGGACTATTATGACCATAATTTTGGCAAAGCATATGGAGCTTTAATGGAAGAGTGGCATTTATTAGCAAGGGCAGTAATTGTGGCTGATGAACAGAATAAGGTTACTTATGTTGAGTACTTAGATAATGTAAATACGCATCCGGATTATGAAGCTGCGATTGCAGCTGCACGAGCAATAGGGTAAGAAAGACTTATAAAAGCAAGTCACTTTGTTGAATTGAAGTGACTTGCTTTTTGCATCTTGGTTCGGTATTTGGTTGTTTCGTAGCTGAATTGTTATTTTATATTTCAGCTGTATCATCTAGCGACTTCAATTTATCTTCGACCATTTTCATTAAGACAGGAATGTCTTCTGGACGATTGACGACATCTAATTTATCAATATCAATGGTTAATACTTGTGACGCATGATAGTGATTCGTAACCCAATCATCATAACCCAACCAAAGCTTATAGTAATAATTTCGTAGACTTTCATCTTGTTCAAATTCTCGACCACGCAATCCAATACGCTCCATAATCGTTTCAAATGAACCATGTAAGTAGACCATTAAATCGGGTGCTTTTTGTGGAAGAGAATCAAGTTCTTCTAACATATTATTTAATAGTTTTTCATATATTTTAAACTCCATGTCGGAAATACGTCCCAAATCATTATTGACTTTACAAAAATACCAATCTTCATAAATAGAACGGTCTAAAACATTGTTACGATGATGAAATGCTTGTTTAATGTCGTAAAATCGACTATTTAAAAAATCTAATTGTAGTAAAAATGGATAACGTTTTGCCTCTTGTTCTTCAGGGGTAGCTGTATAAAATAAGGGTAAAATATCATTGTTTTCCACATTTTCGTAAAAAACATCAGAATGCAACTGTTCGCCGATAACTTTAGCTACGCTTGTTTTTCCAGCACCAATCATGCCACCAATGACTATAATCATAACCAACTCCTTGTATGATGTTACAAACTTTCTAATGCGTAAATTATATCATAAAAGGGGATTGGAAAGAGAGATTTTAGAGAAACTTTCATGAAGCACATCAGTTATTACGTTTATTATTCCTTAATTTATGTTACACTATACAAAAAAGGAAGTGAAGAAAATGACGTATCAATCACTCTATCATACAGAAGTTATAAATCAAGATGGTATTGAAGGTGTGTCGTATGTTAATGAACCGGGAGGCTTAACGGTTTCGGTGTCGAGTCCGATGAAAAGTATTCCGGGTACGAATCCGGAACAATTATTAGGTTTGGCATTAGCAACTTGTTTAAATGCAACTATTGAGGCAGAAGAAAAACGTCGTGGTTATGAGCATCAAGCTGTGGTAAGGGTTGCGATTGATTTAGCTCAAGATAATCCAGGTTATCAATTTTTTGTTGTTGCGAATGTGGAGATACCACATGTAGATAAGGCAGAAGCAGCGTCCATATTGGAAACGAGTTTGACAAGATGTCCAGTAGTGAAACTCTTAAAGGGTAGTAGCAATGTGAAAATTCAATTGGTTAATCCATAGTGCGTACAAAATATGGCAACAAAAGTTTTAACGGAAGAGTTAGTTTATGAAGTGTTATCTGTTGTGGCTGAAATCCCAGTGGGTAAGGTGGCGACATATGGTCAGATTGCAGCGCTCATTAATCGTCCGAAAAATGCACGTTTGGTTGGCAAGATATTAAGTGTGTCGGATTATTATGGCGATTATCCTTGTCATCGAGTGGTGAATGCAGCCGGTCGACTAGCACCCCATTTTGTTAATCAGAAAAGATTATTATTGGAAGAAGCAGTTGCGTTCAAAGATGTAGAGCATGTAGATATCCAAAAACATCGTTGGGAAGTATGAAAAAAATCAGTCCTGCAATAAGTTTGGGACTGATTTTTTGTGTTGCTTAAGCACCTTAATTTTCGTAATATTGTTTATCGAATCGTAAGCTGACATCTACTCCGGATTCTTCTAATTCATCGAAAAAGTCGCTGACAAATTGAAGTGTGCGTTGGTGTCGTTGTTCGGCAATCACTTTTGCTTTCTCAGTTTGGATAAACGATTTTAGGCGTAATAATTTTTCGTCAAAATGTGCAATTGCATTGCGCTGTTTTGTTCGATAATCGTCTAGTGAATGCAATGTGACATCAGCTAAGTTTGGGTCATAAAAAGGAGAGTGTTTTACTTGACCATTATACTGAAATGTTCGTGCAATACCAATCGCTCCAATTGCATCTAACATGTCGGCATCTGTCACCAATTGAGCTGCACGTGATCGTTCAGGAACTGTAAAGCCACCTTTAAAACCAATTGTCGGCAAATCATGTAGCAAATTATCGAAGTATGTTTCCGGAACTTGCCAATCTTGTAATTGTTGAATGAAAGTGTTATGGGACTGCGTTTGATTCAATTTGTCATCGAATTCTTCGTGGAGCAAAGCGAGTGTCCATAAATAGTCAAGGTCATCGGTTTTCTCGGCGATTTTTTGTGCTAAATGTGCGACACGCAATATATGGTCAAATGCATGACCACTTTTTTCTGATAAATATTTTTGTTGAATACTATGGGTTAGGTGGTTCATATTATTAATCCTTTCCATTTTATAGATTAATTAGAATGACAGGACAGTTGTCATCGCTTGTGTACACACTATATCAAAATTTGATATAATGAATCAACAAAGACAAATTGATCTGCATAGTATGAGAAGTATGGATTTTTAGGTAAATTTTAATTCGGTCGCGTATCTTGAAAGAGACTAGAATGGGGGGATACAAATGCGATTATTATTAGCAGAAGACGAAAAGGATTTAGCAAGAGCATTAGCTGCGATACTAAAACACCATAGTTATGAAGTAGACGTTGTTCATAATGGTGAAGATGCACTGTTTTATGCAGAAAGTGCCGAGTATGACGGCTTGATTTTAGATATTATGATGCCGAAAAAATCGGGTTTAGAAGTATTAGATACCTTACGCAAACGTGGTGCACAAACACCGATATTATTATTAACAGCTAAAAATCAATTAGAAGATAAAGTGACAGGATTAGACTCTGGAGCTGATGATTATATTACGAAACCTTTTGACACGCCTGAATTGTTAGCGCGAGTTCGCTCAATGTTAAGACGTCCAGCGACTTATGTATCGGATACCTTAACCGTTGGCGATGTGACCTTGGATCGCAGTAATTATCTACTCCAAGCTAATGGGCAAAGTATTTCGTTAAATAATCGTGAGTTTCAATTAATGGAAATGTTCTTTTTGAATAGTAATCAAGTATTATCTAAAGAATTGATAATGGATCGTATTTGGGGCTTAGAATCAGAAGCAGAAATTAATGTGGTTTGGGTGAACATTTCTTCTTTACGAAAAAAATTACAACAATTGGAATCTAAAGTTAAAATAAGTGCACAAAGAGGATTAGGCTACAAGCTAGAGGTTGACGCATGATTCAACAAATGAAACGACGATTCATGTTGGTTTCCATGGGATCATTTTCTTTGGTAATGATGATTTTGTTTATTTTATTAAATGCCTTTAATTATATGCAAAATATTCAATTGGAAGAGCAACGAGTGATGAGTTTTGTGGATTGGCAATTAGGCTTGACCGGTCTGGATACAAATTATGAAGGTTCTGCGTCCAACAATCAGAATCGTCGGGATAGTTTTAATTTTGAAAATTGGTTTAACTTTGGTAATAGTTTATTAGGTACAGAAAAATCTACACGTCAAATGACGAATTATTTTTATGTAGTGTATGATACTGACGGAAAATTATCTGAAACGGTAGTTGGCTGGAATGATGAAGTATTTGAAGTGAACGCACAAATATTAGCCACGAAAATTGTAAAGCAAGAAAAAGAACGTGGTTGGTCAGGGTCGTATCGCTTTGTTAAACGGAAATTAACAGACGGTCGTATTGCTGTAACGTATATCGATATGTATCATGAACTGGAAACAATTATTCATTTTGCGATTTTGTCGTCACTGATATTCATCTCATTGTTAATGATTGTTTACTTGTTGCTATTATTTTTCTCTAAACAAGCGATTCAGCCATTGATTCATAATATTGAACGACAAAAAGAATTTATTAGCAATGCCAGTCATGAAATTAAAACACCATTAGCTGTGTTGTCGACCAACAATGATGTACTTGAAATGATCGGTATTAAAAATGAATGGACGCACAGTAATCGTAATCAAATTAAACGGTTGAATAATCTTATTGAGCAAATGCTATTATTGGCCCGGTTTGATGAAGGGAAAGCGACTTTAAATCTAGTAATGATTCATTTGAATGAAGTGGTTGCTGATATTGTGCAAGATATGCAGTCGTTAATAGAAGAAAATGAAAAAAATCTTGTTGTAGATATTTCGGAATCCATTACTTTATATACGGACGAAGTAAGTGTAAGGCAATTAGTTTCTTCTCTGTTAGAGAATGCTGTTAAATATCATGTAGGCACGCAGCCGATTGAAGTGTCTTATCACCAAGATACACATGAATTGTGGATTCGAAATGAATGCGAACCGATGACGGAGAGTGAATGTAAACAGTTATTTGACCGATTTTATCGACGTGATACTGCTCGTAGTCGTGAAACAGGTGGAAGTGGTATGGGGTTGTCCATTGCACAAGCTGTTGCCCAGTCTGCAGACATTCAATTACGAGTGACTTTATTATCACCAACTGATATTGCGTTTAAATTGAAATTTAAGGTAGGAAAATAGAACAAAAGGAAACTGTGCGTGGCAACTGAAGTGTTGTTACGCACAGTTTTTTTAAGTGGCAGGTATTATAATTGAAGAATGCCGTCAAGTGATTGAATAATTGTATCGTCTAGATGATGCGAAATCATGATAATGGATAGATTGTCATTGCCGATTAACTGCTTTTCAATTTGGAGAGCAGTTTTAGAATCTAATTTTGATGTGCTTTCATCAAGAATGATAATGTTTTGATTACGCAGTATTCCTCTGGCAAGTGCAATGCGTTGTAACTGACCACCGGATAGGGTAGTACCATTTTCTCCAATTAAAGTATCTAAATGATTCGGTAAGGTTGATAGTAAATCAGCTAAATCAACTGTTTTGAGAGCCGTAATCAATTGCTCGTCTGAATAGGTGTCGCCAAGGCACAAATTATTGCGAATAGTGTCGTTGAAAACATGTGGATTTTGGTCGATATACAAAATCTTATTAAAAATATCAGTGTTGGATAGCGTGTTCACTTCGTGGTTGAAAAATAGGACAGAGCCGGAATAATTGCTGATTTTTCCGGTTAATATGTCGACTAAAGTGGATTTACCACTACCACTTTTTCCAATTATGGCATATTTTTTATTTTTTTCGAATGTAAAATTGAGCTGATTAAGTATTTTGTTTGAGTCGTAAGCAAAGTTTAAATCTTTCAATTCAAAAATCGTGTTTTGAGTTTCTTCAATTGATGAAGTTGCGATTCGTTCTTGTTTTTGAGCCTCTAAAGCATCGAATTTATCTAAGATTGGCTGAACGCTTTGAATAGTAGCAATATATTGGCTGAGTGTACCTATGGTATTAAAGATTGTTGAACCAAGTCCCCCGGCTGTAATAATCATACCGATACTAATATGTTGGTTATAAGCTAAATAACCGGTTAAAGCCATAATGGATACTTGGCTGATAATATTACCAAGCCCACCTGCGATTGCGATTTTTCCGTAAGATTTAGCATAATGACGTTTTGTGTTACCGAGTAAGACGGAGTCATCGTGTACTTTCTTACGGATATACGGTAGTCGCTGAAAAGCATATAGGGTGTCATAACCTGAAAAATAATCGCTAACTTTTGAGATGAATTGTTCATTTTCTTGGCTAACAGCTAATGATTTTTCTCCTAATTCTTGGTGAAATAGTTTAGGTAATTGTAATAGTAAGATTGTCTCGGTTAAAGTTAGTACAATCAATGACCAATGGATAGTAAAAAGTGCGATGATAGAGATACTCGTTGATAATATACCAGCGATTAAGTCGTAACTCGGTTCGATGGCTCGGTCTTCAATTTGCTGAATGTCATTGGAAAGCCAAGATACATAGGTTCCACTAGTTCGTTCGTGATAAGTTGAATAGGAAACATTTGTGACAGAATCCATAATATTCGTCCGTAATTTTGTCGCAATTTTTTGAGTAGTAGTAGCTTGGTACCGAATTTGAATATAGGTAGTTAGTAATAATAAGATAAAAGTGGCGAACAATAAGGAAATACTATATGTAAATTGTGAGAAGTTTAAATTGACCAAATTATTAAGTATATTCCCTTGTAAAAAACTAGACGCAATCCGGCATAAACTAAGTATGATTAATATCAGAGAAACTTTGCTAAACTCACGCCAAAAAGTTAAAAATATCCGTTTCATTCGTATTCCTCATTTCGTTGATTTTAAATTTATAATAATATATACTTTTGAAAAACAGGGCCAAAATGTCATATTTGACAAAATGAAGAAGAGTTAATGCGAAGTGCAAAAGTCAATCTGAATGAGCCAGAATAGGAGAGAGATTATGGAAATAGGAGAAGTTTTAAGAAGTTATCGGCGTTCTTTAGGTTTAACGCAGCAAGAAATGGCAGCAAATATTTTAACGACTTCCTATTATTCTAAGGTTGAAAAGGGATATCATCGCATTTCAGCTGAAGATTTGTTTGAGATTTTGGACTTACATGGAATTAAATTGATGTCATTTTATGAAAAGTATCAGGAAAATAAGAATGAATCGCAATATAATCGACTGATGCATCAATTATTCCAAGCGTATTATAAGTTGGATAGTAATTTATTAGATGATGTAGAAAACAAATTGTTGCAGAGCAAACTATCAAAAGATGAGCAACAGCGATTGCGTTTTTTATTAAAGGCATTTAGTGCGATGATAAGTCAAGATTTTGATTCCATTTCGGAACAAGATAAAATCGAGATGAAAAATAAAATTTTTGATTTAGAAAATTGGAGCGAATATAAGTTATCTTTATATGCCAATATAATGGTTATATATGATATTGAAGCTAATCAGTCGATGATAGGGAGTATTTTATTAGAAGATTTGGAAAAGATGAGTTCAGCTAAACAAGCTAAGGTTTTATCTATTTTAATAAACTTTATAATGATTTGTTTTTATAATAAAGAGTATAATTTAGCACGTTATTATATCAAAAAGATAAAATCTGTGACGACTCGTCCACAAATAAATGTAGTGCACAAATTAATGAATGAGTTTTATCATAATTTTTTAGAATATAAAGAGAAAAAGGAAACTGTTTTTTATGAAAATATGATGCATATCATTACCTCATTCGAGTTGATTGATGCAACATCAGTTGTAGAACAGTTAAAGTCGATGTTTCATGGATTGTAAACGGTTAATAAATTAGGTGGTTCTTTGAATTTAAGGGTATAAGTGCAAAAAACTAATCTGAATGAGCTAGAACAGGAGAGAGTATGGAAATAGGAGAAGTTTTAAGAAGTTATCGGCGTTCTTTAGGTTTAACGCAGCAAGAAATGGCAGCAAATGTTTTAACGACTTCCTATTATTCTAAGGTTGAAAAGGGATATCATCGCATTTCAGCTGAAGATTTGTTTGAGATTTTGGACTTACATGGAATTAAATTGATGTCATTTTATGAAAAGTATCATAAAAATGATAAAGTATTAGAATTTAACAGACGGGTACGAGAAATAACGCAAGCTTATAATGCTATGGATACTGATGCTTTAAATAGGTTAAAAAATCAAATTTGTGTATCGAAACTTCCGAATAAGGAACAACAAATTTTAATGTTTTTGTTAAAGATAGTAATGGCAATAATTAACCAAGATATAGATTCTATTTCTGAGCAAGATAAAATTGAAATAAAAAATAAGATTTTTAATCTTGAAAATTGGGACGACTTTAAGCTAACTTTGTATGCAAATGTGATGATAATATATAGTGTTGATGCTAATCAAGTGATGATAGGTAATATTTTGACAGAAGATTTAGAAATTATGAATTCTGAAAAGCAAGCACTGATTTTAACTATTCTAATTAATTTTATTTTAATTTGTATTTATCAAAAGGAATTCCATTTAGCATACTATTATATTGAAAAAATAAAAAATGTAACGACTCGTCCTCAAACCAATATTCTTCATAAAATGATGTCCGAATTTCTTTTTAATTATCTGAATTATAGAGATAATAGGGAAGAAATTTTTTACGATAATATGCAAACAATTATTAAGTCTTTCGAGTTAATTGGTGCAACATTGATTGTCGGTCAATTAAATTCGATGATGACAGAGTTGTAATATAACTACTTTAGTATTAGGCATCTATATGATGTTTATTGATTCTTTTAATCAAAATGGTTGTTATTTGTGGAATGGGGAGTGTATTAACGTTCCACTATAGAATTTAGAAAGTCAGGTTATGTAATAAAGTTTAAAAAGTGCTATAAATCAAATGAAAAACGCTAATTTACTGGCGTTCTCATTTGATTTATAGTAACATCTGACTTTTTGCCTTATCACTATTATAGAATTTTTAAGGCGTGGGAAATAATTTTATGCTGAAAAAATGGACATTTGATTTCAATGGATATAAACCAAAGATTCAAAACCTTTCTCCCCTTTCGTTGTAAGTTGTTATTTTGAGTTTGGAAAAAGATTACGGTTTAATTTTGATTTTAACGGTTACTGTTACTTCGACTTCCATAATACTTCTCCTTTCTTATTTGAATTTACAAGTATGATTCTACTTTGTAGATGTAAATTTGACGTGATAAATGTCGTAAGAAAATAAAAATGTCAAATTTGACAACGGCGTCAAAAAAGCGAGTAAATTTTGTTTATTTGTTTTTGCATTGTAATATTGGTAATCTCTTGCATTTTAATGTATGCTGAATAAGAGAAAATGGGTTGGAAGGAACAGTAGATGAAACAGTTATTTAAAAAGAATCAAGAAATTGTTGGTTTGGTAGAAGATTTGACGTCTGAAGGCTTAGGGGTTGTTCGTGTAGAAGGATTTGCTTTTTTTGTGGAAGGTGGAATTCCGGGCGAAATCGTTCATGCTAAAGTGATGAAAGTTGGTAAAAATTTTGGTTTCGTACGTTTAGTTGAGATTAAAAATCCGAGTTATGACCGTCAAGAGATGATTGATGTGGTCGGACGTCAGATTGGAACAATGGCTTTACAGCATATGAGTTATGACTTGCAATTGGCATTTAAGCAAGAAACAGTGCGTAATACATTTCGTAAGATTGGTGGATTTAAACAAGTGCCAGTCCGTATGACATTAGGCATGGCACACCCTTGGGGCTATCGTAATAAGGCGCAAATTCCAGTGAGAGAGATTAATGGGAAATTAGAAACCGGCTTTTTTAGAAAAAATACACATGACCTTGTTCCAGTTAATAATTTTCATATACAACACCCTGAAATTGACCGAGCGATTCAACTTATTCGGAATGTCCTAAGAAAATTCAAAATTACAGCATATAATGAATTAAATCATTCAGGAGAAGTTCGGCATATTATCGTGAAACGTGGACATGTTTCAGGCGAAGTAATGGTTATATTGGTTGTAAATGGTGCTGCATTACCAAATGAATTGGAAATTGCGAAAGAAATTATGGTGCAAATACCAGAAGTTGTGTCAGTTGTATTGAATCGACAAGATAAGAAAACGAATGTGATTATGGGAGATAAAAGTCGAGTATTGTTGGGAGAACAATACTATCAAGACCGTATGCTAGGATATACATACTTTATTTCTGCACATTCTTTCTATCAAGTAAATACACCACAAGCAGAAGTGCTGTACAAAGAAGCTATTCGAGCAGCTGATTTAACAGGGCAGGAAACAGTGCTAGATGCTTATTGTGGCATTGGAACGATTACTTTGCCGTTGGCACAGCAAGCTAAGCGGGTATATGCAATGGAAGTGGTGCCGCAAGCGATTGAAATGGCGAATAAAAATGCAGCGTATAATTATGTTGAAAATGTTACTTTTGAAGTTGGAAAAGCAGAAGATGTATTGCCAAAATGGAATGAAACAGGAGTTCATTTTGATGTGATTGTTGTAGACCCTCCAAGAAAAGGATTGGATAAACAGTTTGTTGATAGTGCGATTGAGCAAGCACCTAAACGCATTGTTTATGTTAGTTGCAATCCAGCTACTTGTGCACGAGATTGTAAATTATTTGCAGAAGCAGGTTATCAATTGCAATATGTGCAGCCAGTTGATTTATTCCCACAAACGACGAGTATTGAATGTGTGGCGTTATTGGTAAAAGAATAAATTTGAATGCAAAATACGGTATAACATTGGTGGTGTTATACCGTATTTTTGCTAACTTGATTCTAGGGGACGGATTTTGGATTTTTCGGCATATTTTTGGAAGGTTTGCGATATTCTGTGAAAAATTTTATGGAATGCTATTGAAAATGGAATATATTATTTTTATAATAAATATTGTGAAAAAGTTAACGGAGTGTGATAAGAATGTATACACCAGAAGAGATATTGGAAAAAACAATTGAGATAGGCTATAAAAAGACGCAAAAAGCATTGCATGCTAAATTAATATTAGGCTTTGTTGGCGGTGCTATGATTTCGTTAGGGTATCTCGCATATATACGGGTTATTTCTTCGGTGGCGCACGAGTGGGGGAGTTTTGCTTCATTTATTGGTGCGTGTGTATTTCCGGTGGGGCTAATGGTTATTTTGTTGGCTGGAGGAGAATTAGTAACAGGCAATATGATGGCTGTTGGGGCAGCATTATTTGACGGGAAAATTCGTCCAATTGATTACGCAAAAAATTTATTTGTCATTACATCAGCTAATTTTGTGGGTGCAATGTTTGTGGCATATTTCTTTGGACATGTTGTTGGGCTAACAGCTAATGGTGTTTATTTAGATGAAACGCTAGCCGTTGCAGGTGCAAAGATTGCTGCTACTCCAATGCAAGCATTTATTTCCGGTATTGGCTGTAATTGGTTTGTGGGATTAGCGTTATGGTTGACTTACGGTGCAAAGACGGATGCAGGAAAATTTCTTGCGACATGGTTCCCTGTTATGACATTTGTCGCAATTGGATTTCAGCATAGTGTCGCTAATTTCTTTGTCATTGGTGCGGCGATTTTCGAAGGTGGTGCGACATGGGGAGAGTTATTTATTAACTTTGTTCCAGTGTTTTGTGGAAATGTTACAGGTGGTGCAATATTTGTTAGTGCTTTTTATTATGGTGCTTATAAATACGGACATTAATATGCATTGTAGTCAGTGTTGAATATTTCGGTGCTGTGTTAAAGTTAATGATATAAAAACAGTGGTGTTGGGTAATCCTTTATTGTACCTCAACCCACTGTTTTCTTTGTTTAGTGTATAGGAACGATTAGTCGTTGTAAGCTATAGCGTTGTTGTTCAATTCGAAAGACGAGTAAGGTTTGGATGTATCCAGAATTTAAACTTAGATTCAACGATTCGAGCAATTGCTTTGGTGCTGCTAAAATGTGAGTCAAATAATCTTCATTTTTCAGTTGAGTAGGTTGAATGACAAAATCGTATAAAAAGCATCTTTGTTCGGGTATCAATTGCGTATACGAATTATCGCAAAGTAAGTTGAAAGCTTGAATTTCAGATTCTGTTAATGAAAAACCATATTGAGTGACACGTGTATCATAGTGAAATTTAGCAGTGGATTTTGTTATAGGTAATAAATTAATCCAATCTTTAATAGCGTGTCGGTGTTCATCCGATTGTATCGTGAATGCCTTGCCTTTGGTGTGTTGCATGAAATAAAACGGCTCAATGGTTTGAATAGACCAATTTGAGTAGTTTGAATCTACTTGAATTTTGTGTAACCAATCAATTTGTTGATTAAATTCTTGTTGAAAACGAGTTTGTAATGTTAATTGGTTATCGTTTAACAATCGTTTTTGTTCGTAGATATTTAAGATGTTTTGCATAGAATTATTTTGAATGGATTTGATTTCTGCAAGTGAAAAGCCGAAATTTTGTAAAGTTTTAATATCAAAAATTTTTTGAGAGTCAGAAAATGCGTAGAAACGATATAGATTCTTTTGGTTTCTTTTGCTTTGGATTAAATCGAATTTTTCGTAATGCTTTAATAAGTCGGGTGTTACTCCTAGATTGCTGGCGAAATGACCAATTTGAAATTCTTTCATCGTTTAAAAATACTCCTAACTATTTCAAAAAAATAAAATACTTACTCATATTATATTATGAATTTAGATAAAAATCATCTTGACTTGAGTGCAGCACCTAGCTCTATCATTTATTTGTTCAAAGATGAGCAAAGGAGTTTGATGTAGAAATGAAAAAAAGATTAATGCTATCAAGTTTAGTTTTAGCAAGTGTATTGGCGGCAAATGTAACAACGTTTAACTATTCGAATGTTAACCATGCATTATCAGTTGTTAGTGTTAAAGCTGCGACCTATCAACCTGGAACATACACAGGTGAAGCAAAAGGGCATGGTGGAGTCGTGAAAGTTGAAGTAACCGTAGATGAAGAAAAAATTGTGGATATTCAAGTGGTTGAACATCATGAGACAGACGGAATTGCGAATGGTGCGATTGAAAAAATTCCAGCAAACATTTTAGAGTCACAAAGTTTAGGTGTAGAGGTTGTTTCAGGTGCATCACAAGTAAGTAATGCAATTATTGATGCTGTAGCAGATGCTGTTGCAAAAGCAGGTGGCGATGTTGAGGCGTTAAAAGCAGTTGAAGTCATCAAAACAGGAGAAGATGAAGAAATTTCTACACAAATTGTCGTTGTTGGTGGGGGAGCATCAGGTACTGCGGCAGCACTGAGAGCAGCTGAATTAGGAGCAAAAGTAGTTGTAGTTGAAATGACTGCAAGTCCAATGGGTCAAGGGACAATGGCTGGTGGATTATTTGGAACGGACTCAACACAACAAAAAGAACAAGGAAAAACAGTTGACCCAGCTTGGTATTATAACCAGTATTTAACAACGGGAAATTATCAAGTGAACGGAGCTTTACTATCTAGGGTTATTAAAAACTCTGGTCATGTTGTAGATTGGCTAATGGAGAATGGAGCGAAATTGATTTTAGCACATCCAGCTACTGGTGGTGTGTACGAACATTTACAAACAATGCCAACTTCAACTTTGCATGGATATGTAGAAGGTGGCGTTCAAGCGATTACGAATTTACATGACGCATTGGCCCAAAAAGGAGGAGAAGTGCGTTATAGTACAAAAGCGACT